>NZ_DATIND010000003.1 GCF_035474595.1 Longimicrobium sp. | reverse complement strand
GAAAGGAGATCGGTCGTGAGCACCGGGGCCGCGGAGTGAGCGGAATCAGCCTCGCGCAGTTTGCGAGGCTTCCCGTAGTTGTTGCTGCGACTTCAGTCGCCGGTGACCGGCTGCGCCCGCGCACTTTCTATTCAGGCCGGCCACACCGTAGTTGCCTCCACACGAACGTCTGCAGGCCGCAGGATCTACAGGCGAGGTCGCACGTGCGCTTCCGGATTGCACGATCGATCTCGGAACCCGGTGAGCTTGCAGTCCGGGATACTTGTGCAACCCGCGGGCATCCGGTTTCGTACATATCCTTCGACCGATGCACGTTCCGTCCACCCGACCCGCAGCCGAACCGTGAAGCTGATCCTTCGCTGGCTCATCACCGCCGCCGCCGTGTGGGCCGCGGCGCACTTCGTACCGGGCATCCACTACACCGGCGGGTTCAAGACGCTGCTGGTGGTGGCGCTGGTGTTCGGACTGGTGAACGCGCTCGTGCGGCCCATCATCAAGGGGCTGGCGTGCGGGCTGATCGTGCTGACGCTGGGGCTGGCCATCTTCGTCATCAACGCGCTGATGCTCCTGCTCACCGGCTACATCACCAGCCAGTTCGGCTACTCCTTCAAGGTCGACGGCTTCGTCCCCGCGCTCATGGGCTCCATCGTCATCTCCCTGGTGTCGTGGCTCCTCTCCGTCGTGCTGGTGGACGACGACGACCGCAGCTGATGAAGACGGGCGAACGGATCGACGCGGCGCTCATGGAGATCTTCGTCTACGTGGGGCTGGTCGTGCTGGCGCTGGCCTGGACGGCGGCGGTGACGGTCGGCATGATCGTGCCCGCCATCCCGGCGATCCCCGCCTGCGCGGCCGGGCTCGCGCTGTTCGCCGCGGCGCACCTGCGCACGCCGGCGCAGCGGGAGCGCGCGGGGCTGCGCAGGGTCCCGCTCCCCGGCTGGGCGATCCTCGCCGCGGCGGCGGCCTTCGTCGCCTTCAAGCTCGGCTTCGACACGCTCCTGCTGCGCGCGCTGCCGCACCACGACGGCCCGGACATGGTGGGCGACTGGCTGCGGGCCGGCGGCGGGTGGGGGGCGATCGTGGCCACCGGCGTGCTGGCGGGCCCCTTCATCGAGGAAGTCGGGTTCCGCGGGTGGATCCAGGGCCGGCTGGCCCGGCGGCTCCCACCCGCGGCGGCGATCGGGATCACCGCGGTCGTCTTCGCCGCGGCCCACTTCAGCCTGCGGGCGAGCCCCACCCTGCTGGTGGCGGGGCTGGTGTTCGGCTACGCGTTCCACGCCACCGGCTCGCTGTGGACGGCGGTGCTCCTCCACGTGGCCGCCAACGCCACCGCCGCCGCGATGGAAGCCGGGCTCTCGATCGGCGTGAGTCAAGCCGCCGTGATCGCCCTCGCGGGCGCGGCGGTGCTCGTCTGGCTCGCGCTCCGCTTCCCGCCGCGGCGGGCCGGCGCCGTTCCGGCCGCGCCGCCCGCCTCGCCGGCAGACGAGCCCGCGGCGAGCGCCGCCCTGCCGGCGTGAGCCAGGCCCGGCATCCGCCGCGAGCGGGGAAGCGGTGATCGTGCAGCCGATCCGCATCTCCCGCCTGATCGCCTTCCCGGCTCCGCTCGCGCCCGACGGCGAGGCGGTGCTGCGGGGGATCGAGATCGAACTTCTCTGGCGCGGCGCGCGCACGGTGAGCCTGTCGCCGGCCGAGTACGTCTTCCGCGGCCCCGGCGTCGGCGGCGCGCTGCTGCCGATGGGCGGTTCGACCACCTGGCTGGTGCGCGGCGGCACCATCTCCTTCGCCGGGCCGGACCTGCTGCGGGTGAAGCTGGACCTCGATCCCGTCTCCCTCTTCCTGGTCCCGCTCGCCGTCGCCGCCGCGCTGGTGCTGCTGCCGATGGGGCCGGAGGCGCGAGCGATCGGACTGGCCGCCGGCGCGGCGCTCTGGTACCATGCCTATGTTTCGGCGTGGCGGCAGTATCAGGGGTGGATCTGGGCCGGCGCGTTGCAGCCCTGGTTCACCGTCAGCCCGCGGCCGTAAGCCCGCGGCCTGCGGCGTGGACGATCTCATCACGCGAATCCGGCGAGGTGAACCCGAGGATGAGCACGATCGCCGCACCTCATGGAAATCCGGGGATCCTGCCGCAGGTCCACGTGGTCCGCGCGCTCCCGCTCTCGCCGCCCGTGGCCGCGCCGGCGGACAGGATCCTGGCGGCGGTCGCGGACGCGCTCCGGCGCGACGGCAACGAGGTCGTGCGCGTGCGCGGCGGCCGCGTGGAGTTCTACGACGACGACCCGCCCGCCTTCCTGCTCGAGCTTCGCGGCCCGCGGCTGCCGGTGGTCGGCGGCGTGGTGGCGCCCGATCCGCGGGGTCCCTGGCAGCGCGTGCGCCTGGAGCTCTGGATGTCGCCCTGCCTGTACCTGGAGCCGCTGGCCCTGACCGCGCTGGTCCTCGTCGCCCCCATGCTGCCCACCACCAAGACCGTGCTGCTGGTGATCCTCCTCGGCCTCGCGTGGATGCAGTTCCTCACCGCCCGCGACGCGTTCGAAGCGCGCATCGTGGACGCGGTCCGCCGCGCCTCGCCCGCCTGACCCGCACCTCCGCGTCTCCGCGTGAGATCCCGCGGGGCTCGAGGACTTGCGACAAACCGTCCAAGCCGCGAGCTTTGGGCCCCGTTCAGCGGACGGAGCGCACGGCACCGGGAGAAGGCATCCGCCCGGCGCGCGGCGATGGGGTTCATCTCCCGAAAACCGGGCCCTTCCTTGACAGGAGCCGGTTTTCGGGATACTTTTCCGGTTTATGCTGCATCTGAACCTCGCGGCCGTGGACCGCGGAGAAGTCTCGCTGCGGGAGCAGGTTCCGCCCGACCACCCGATGTGGAACGACACCGGGGTCGAGCTGACCGAGCCGCTGGAAGTCGACCTCACCGCCAACTCGGTGGGCGAGGGCGTGCTGGTGCGCGGAACGCTCCGCACGAAGGTGCGGATGTCCTGCCGCCGCTGCCTGGAGCCGGTGGACAGCGAGGTCGACGAGCACGTGGACCTGCTCTTCGCCCCGCCCATGGCCGACGGCGAGGACGTGGACGACGGCGAGGTCTACCCGCTCCCCGCGCGCGGCGACGACCTGGACCTGACCGGCGCGGTCCGCGAGCAGGTGCTGCTGCAGGCGCCGCAGTTCACGCTGTGCCGGGAGGACTGCCGCGGGCTTTGCCCCACGTGCGGCAGGGACCTCAACCAGGGATCGTGCGAGTGCGTTCCCGACGCGGCCCCCGGGCCGTGGGACGCACTGAAGAACGTCAAGTTCGACTGAACCTTTCAGCCCAGCCGGAATAGAGGCGACGATGGCCGTACCGAAGAGACGCCAGAGCAAGCAGCGCCAGCGCAAGCGCCGGACGCACGTGAAGGCCGCGATGCCGACCGTGAACGCGTGCCCCCAGTGCGGTGACCCGCACCAGCCGCACCGCGTGTGCCCCAACTGCGGGTACTACCGGAAGCAGCAGCGGATCGAAGTGGAAGAGTTCTGAGCGAACCTCCCACACGGACAAAGATGCGGATCGCGGTAGACGCGATGGGCTCCGACCGTGCCCCGACCATCGAGGTCGAGGGGGCGGTCGGAGCTTTGCTTGACCGTCCGGACCTGACCGTGGTGCTGGTCGGCGACCGCGAGGTGGTGGAGGCCGAGCTGGCCCGCCACCCGCAGGCCGACCGCGCCCGGATGGAGGTGGTGCACGCCCCCGAGGTCATCGACCCCGGCGAGGCGCCCACCACGGCCGTGCGGCGCAAGCCCAACTCCTCCATCGTGGTCGGCACCCGCCTGGTGAAGAGCGGCGAGGCCGACGCCTTCCTGAGCGCCGGGAGCACCGGGGCGGTCATGGCCGCCGCGGTGCTCATGCTGCGCCCCATCCCCGGCGTGGACCGCCCCGCCGTGGGCTCGCCCGTGCCCAGCGCCACGGGCACCTTCTTCCTGATCGACATGGGCGCGAACGTGGACACGCGCCCCCAGCACCTCCTCCAGTTCGCGCACCTGGGCACCATCTACTGCCAGGACCTGCTGGGCGTGGACGACCCGCGCGTGGGGCTGCTGAACATCGGCACCGAGCCGGGGAAGGGGAACGAGCAGACGCTGGAGACGTACGGGCTGCTCTCCGAGAGCCCCACGCTGAACTTCGTGGGGAACGTGGAGGGGCGCGACGTGATCCGCGGGGCCTGCGACGTGCTGGTGTGCGACGGGTTCGTGGGGAACGTGCTGCTGAAGTTCTACGAGAGCATCGCGGGCTTCATGGCCGAGGAGCTGAGGCACGAGATGGAGCAGCAGGGGGTGAAGCTGGACCTGAAGCGGCTATACTCGCGGCTGGACTATTCGACCTACGGCGGCGCGCCGCTCCTGGGGGTGAACGGCGTGGTGGTCATCGCGCACGGGGGCTCGCCGCCGCAGGCCATCCGCAACGGCATCGGGGTTGCCGCGCGCTCGGTGGAGCGGCGGATGGTTGAGCATATCGCCAAGCGGCTGGGCGACCCGGCCGAAACGGGTGAGAAGAGATGATCCAGGCAGCACGGCCCGCACGGGCCCGCATCGTGAGCACCGGGCGCTTTTCGCCGCCGCGCGTCGTCACCAACCACGACCTGGAGTCGATGGTGGAGACGAACGACGAGTGGATCCGCACCCGCACCGGGATCACCGAGCGGCGCCTGGCCGACAAGGACACGGGCGCCGCCGACATGGGCGCGGCCGCGGCCCGCATCGCCATGGAGCGCGCCGGGATCACCGCGGCGGACGTCGACATCCTGCTGGTGTCCACCGCCACGCCCGACCGCCTTCTCCCGTCCACCGCCTGCGACATCCAGGCGCTGCTGGGCTCGCACAACGCCGCGGCGTACGACTTCGCCAGCGCCTGCTCGGGCTTTCTCTACGGCCTCTCGCTGGCCGAGGCGCACATCGCCGCGGGGCAGGCGAAGACGGTGCTGCTGGTGTGCACCGAGAAGATGTCGTCGATCATCGACTGGACCGACCGCGCGACGTGCGTGCTCTTCGGCGACGGCGCGGGGGCGGCGGTGATCCAGCCGGCCGAGGGCGACGGGCGCGGCATCCTCTCCGGCTACTTCAAGAGCGACGGCACGCTGGCCGAGCTGCTGTACCGCCCCGGCGGCGGCGCCAGGTACCCGCTGGACATCGCGGTGCTGGACGAGCGCAGCCACTTCGTGAAAATGGCGGGCGCCGAGGTGTTCAAGAGCGCCGTGCGCTCGATGTGCGACGCGGCCGGGCACGCGCTGGAGCGCGCCGGCGTCACCGGCGACGACGTGGACCTGCTGGTGCCGCACCAGGCCAACATCCGCATCATCGACGCGACCGCCAAGTACGCGAAGATCCCGCCGGAGAAGGTGTTCGTGAACGTGGACCGCTACGGCAACATGTCGAGCGCCTCCATTCCCGTGGCGCTGGACGAGGCGGTGGAGCAGGGGCGCGCGGGCGAGGGGGCGCTGGTGCTGATGGTGGCCTTCGGCGCGGGCTTCACCTGGGCGGCGAACGTGGTGCGGATGTAGCGATTGAGGACTGGGTCCTTCGCGAGGCTGGCCGGGCGCCCCGAATGAATTCGGGGGCAACAAAAGCACAAAGTCCCTGCGGGACTGCGGCCGCACCATCGTGGCGCCGGCGGAGCATCGCGCCGGGGCCGGTGTTCCGAGCCGGGAGGGATGCGGGTGCGTGGAATGAGCGGGCGAGCGACAACGACGACGGGTCAGGGTAGATGACGGGAGAGCGGATCGGCCTGCTGTTCCCCGGACAGGGGTCGCAGGCGGTGGGGATGGGGAAGGACCTGGCGGAGGCGTTCCCCGAGGCGCGCGCCGTGTGGGACGCGGCGGACGACGCGCTCGGCTTCGGACTCACGAAGCTCTGCTGGGAAGGGCCCGAGGACGAGCTGACGCTCACCCGCAACGCGCAGCCCGCGCTGCTGGCGCACAGCGCCGCCGTGTGGGCCGTGCTCCGCGCCGCCGGGCTGGACGTGGTCTGCGCCGCGGGCCACTCGCTGGGCGAGTTCAGCGCCTACCACGCCGCGGGCTCGCTGGAGCTGGCGGACGCGCTGCGTACCGTGCGCCGCCGCGGCGAGCTGATGTTCGAAGGCGGCCAGCAGCGCCCCGGGACCATGTCCGCGGTGCTGGGGCTGGACGACGACGTGGTCGAGGGCGTCTGCCGCGAGGCATCGACGGACGCCGCGGTGGTGGTGCCCGCCAACTTCAACACGCCCGGCCAGGTGGTGATCAGCGGCGACGTGGAGGCGGTGCACCGCGCCGGATCGATGCTGATGGACGCCGGCGCGCGGAAGGTGACGCCGCTGAACGTCTCCGGCGCCTTCCACTCGCCGCTGATGCGGGTGGCCGAGGCGGGGCTGCAGGAGCAGCTGGACGCCGTCGACTTCCGCGCGCCCGCGTTCCCCGTGGTCAGCAACGTGACCGCGCGCGCGGTGAGCGACGCCGCCGACGCGCGCCGCCTGCTGGTGGAGCAGCTCACCAGCGCGGTGCGCTGGTCGTACGCGGTGCGCACCATGCTGGAGCTGGGCGTCACGCGCTTCCTGGAGGTCGGCACCGGCAAGGTGCTGACGCAGATGCTGAAGCGCATCGACCCCGCGGCGGCCGGGATGGGCACCGCGCTGGGGACGGCGGAGCAGGTGGGTGCGTTCCTGGACGCGGCGGGAGGGGCGGGGAAGAGCTGAAGGGGAGCGGCCGCGCCATCGCGCCCTCTCCGGCCGGCTTAGGCCGTCCACCTCTCCCGTACCGGGAGAGGTAGCTTGCAAGCATCTCCGGCACACCGAAACGTAGGTGTGACCAGAGGTTGCAGGGTGCGCCGAGGCTGGAAAGCCCCCCTCGCCCGGTACGGGAGAGGGCGAGCGCTCCAAGGCGCGGGGAGAGGGCGGCGCGGATGCCGCGGAAACGCACCGGCGGTTGCCGTTCAGCAGTCTGAAAATCATCCGACGCTCGGAGACGAACAGGGTGGAGCTACAGGGGCAGGTGGCGCTCGTGACGGGCGGGTCGCGCGGGATCGGGCTGGCGATCGCGGAGGAGCTCGCGAGCGCGGGGGCGAAGATCGCCGTGGTGGCCCGCGACGAGGCGCGCGCGCAAGCCGCCGCGTCGGCGCTCGGCGGCGACGGGCACCGCGGCTACGGCTGCGACGTGGCAGAGAGCGAGGCGGTGAACGCGCTGGTGAAGCGGGTCGAGGAGGAGATGGGCTCGCTGGACATCGTCGTCAACAACGCCGGCGTCACGCGCGACAACGTGCTGATGCGCATCAGGGACGACGACTGGGACGCGGTGCTGGACACCAACCTGCGCGGCGCCTTCAACCTGATCCGCGCGGCCAGCCGCGGGATGATGAAGCGCCGCTCCGGGCGGGTGATCAACATCACCAGCGTGGTGGGGATCACCGGCAACAAGGGGCAGGCGAACTACGCCGCCAGCAAGGCCGGCCTCATCGGGCTGACCAAGAGCGTGGCGAAGGAGCTTGCATCCAGAGGGGTTCTGGTCAACGCCGTGGCCCCCGGATACATTGAGACCGACATGACCGCCGAGCTTCCCGAGGCGGCGCGCGACGCGCTGATGCAGCAGATCGCGCTGGGCCGGCTGGGCCGGCCGCAGGACATCGCTCCGGCCGTCCGCTTCCTGGCGGGGCCGGGGGCGCAGTACATCACCGGCCAGGTGCTGGTGGTGGACGGCGGGATGGTGATGTAGGGCGGGTGGGCGGCCCCCGGACGAGATCTCGAAGGCCCCGGCGAAGGACCACAACGGAAGACGGACCTGAGGAACCCTTTCAGGAGCACATCGCAATGGCGGACATCGAGCAGAAGGTCAAGGACATCATCATCAACGAGCTGGGCGTTGAGCCCGAGAAGGTGACGCCCGAGGCCTCGTTCGTGGAGGACCTGGGCGCCGACTCGCTCGACACGGTGGAGCTGGTGATGGCCTTCGAGGAGGAGTTCGGGATGGAGATCCCCGACGAGGAGGCCGAGAAGCTCCAGACCGTCGGCAACGCGATCGACTACATCAAGAACCACCAGGGCTGAGCCCCGCGTGGACGTGCGTGCCGCGCTCCGGGGTTCCCGGGCCGCGGCACGCGTTTTTTCGCCGTCCGTCTGGACGGTCTGACCATCGCGCGCTCCGCCGCCCCACCGGCGCCGGAGGCCGACTTGCCAGGATACGGAGCGGTTGATGAATCGCCGAGTCGTGATCACGGGGACCGGGCTGATCTCGCCCGTGGGGCTGGACGTTGCCAGCTCGTGGGCCGCCCTGCTGGCGGGGCAGAGCGGCGCCGGCCCGATCACCCAGTTCGACACCACCGACTTCAAGGTCCGCTTCGCCGCCGAGGTGAAGGGATTCGAGCCGGAGCAGTACATCGACCGCAAGGAGGCGAAGCGCACCGACCGCTTCGCCCAGCTGGCCATCGGCGCCAGCGTGCAGGCCATGCGCCAGGCCGGGCTCGACGACGCCGCCATCGGCGGGATCGACCCCACGCGCTTCGGCGTGATCATCGGCAGCGGGATCGGGGGGATCTGGACCTTCGAGGAGCAGCACCGCAAGCTGATCGAGCGCGGGCCCAGCCGCATCTCCCCCTTCTTCGTCCCCATGTTCATCAGCGACATCGCCGCCGGGCTGGTGTCGATCCGCTGGGGGCTGAAGGGGCCGAACTACTGCACCGTCAGCGCCTGCGCCTCGTCGGCGCACGCGGTGGGGAACGCCTTCCGCTCGATCAAGTACGACGAGGCGGACGTGATGATCGCCGGGGGAACCGAGGCCACGGTGAGCCCGCAGACGATCGCGGGGTTCGCGGCGATGACGGCGCTCTCGGAGCGCAACGACAGCCCCGAGACGGCCAGCCGCCCGTTCGACGCCACGCGCGACGGCTTCGTGCTGGGCGAGGGATCGGGGATGCTGGTGCTGGAGGAGCTGGAGCACGCGAAGGCGCGCGGCGCCACCATCCTGGCCGAGATCGCGGGGTACGGGCAGACGGCGGACGCGTACCACATCACCGCGCCGGCCGAGGGCGGGGAAGGGGCCGTCCGCGCGATCCAGCTGGCGCTGAAGGAGGCGGGAGCCACGCCGGACGACGTGGACTACGTGAACGCGCACGGCACGTCGACTCCCGCGAACGACAAGAACGAGACGGCGGCGATTCGCACCGCGCTGGGCGAGCGCGCCTACCAGATCGTGGTCGGCTCCACCAAGTCGATGACCGGCCACACGCTGGGCGCGGCCGGCGGGGTGGAGGCGGTGATCTGCGGGATGGTGTGCCGCGAGGGAAAGATCCCGCCCACCATCAACTTCCACGAGCGGGACCCCGACTGCGACCTGGACTACGCCACCGGCGGGATGGTGGAGCGGCCGGTGCGGCTGGCGCTCAGCAACTCGTTCGGGTTCGGCGGACACAACGTGTGCCTGGCCGTGCGGCGGTACGACGGGGCGTAGCGGAGAGGGAACAGGGGAGAGGGGACAGGAACGGCGGCGGAGCGCGAGGCTCCGCCGCCGTTTTCGCCGTCGCCGGGAATCGAGGCGAGGCGACCGGGCTCGCGGCAGCGGAGGGTGGCTGGCTCCGCCGCGCGTCTTCGCGGATCAGAACTCCGAGAGCACGCCTCCCATGTTCTCGTAGCCGGTGAACGACGGGCCCCAGGCGGAGCCGTTCCACCACTTGTGGTAGAGCGCCGAATCCATCCCGGTGACGAACACGTCGAGCCGGTTGGCGCCCCACGACACCACGTGCGGTTGGCCGCGGATGGTACCACCGAGGTTCTCCCACCCGGTGACCGACGGCCCCCAGGCGGAGCCGTTCCACCACTTGTGGTAGAGCGCGTGGTCGGTGCCCAGCACGAACACGTCCAGCCGGTTGGGGCCCCACGCCACCACCTCGGGCGAGCCCTGGATGGTGCCGCCCAGGTTCTCGTAGCCGGTGACCGACGGCCCCCACGCCGAACCGTTCCAGTACTTGTGGTACAGCGCCCGGTCGGTTCCCACCACGAACAGGTCGAGGCGGTTGGCCCCCCAGGCCACGGCCCTGGGCTGCCCCTCGATGACGCCGCCCAGGAATTCGTAGCCGGTGACCGACGGCCCCCAGGCGGAGCCGTTCCAGTACTTGTGGTAGAGCCCCGAGTTCGTGCCCACCACGAAGATGTCCAGCCGGTTGGGCCCCCACGCCACCACCTCGGGCGAGCCCACGATGGTTCCGCCCAGGTTCTCGTAGCCGGTGACCGACGGCCCCCACGCCGAGCCGTTCCAGTACTTGTGGTAGAGCGCCCGGTCGGTGCCCACCACGAACACGTCCAGGCGATTGGAGCCCCACGCCACGGCGCGCGGGTGTCCCTCGATCACGCCGCCCAGGAACTCGTAGCCGGTGACCGACGGCCCCCACGCCGCGCCGTTCCAGTACTTGTGGTACAGCCCCGAGTTCATCCCCACCACGAACACGTCCAGGCGATTGGGGCCCCAGGCGACCACTTCGGCCGAGTCCTGGATGGTGCCGCCCATGAATTCGTACCCGGTGAAAGACGGGCCCCAGGCCGAGCCGTTCCAGTACTTGTGGTGCAGCCCCGAGGTGGTGCCGATGACGAACGCATCCAGGCGGTTCGGTGCCCACGCCACCACCGGGCCCGAGGTGCGCGGGGCGGCCGCCACCACGTCGAGCGCGGCCTTGGCGCGGATGATTCCCGCGCCGGCGAACGGGTCCCACCCGGGCGCGCCGATGTCCTTGGCGGTGGACTTCAGCGCCGCCTTGGCCTGGTCCTGCGTGAGCCCCGGCGAGGCCTGCTTCATCAGCGCCACCACCCCGGCGCAGATCGGCGTGGCCGCCGAGGTGCCGCTGTCGCTGGTGAAGAAGCCGGTGAAGTGGGTGATCGAGCAGAAGTCGGGCTTCTGCGGGTCCAGCGCGGCGGGGCCGGCGCTGCTGTAGCCCACGTACTGCTCGTTCCTGTTCACCGCCCCCACGGTCATCACCCGCGGGTGGCCATTGGCGCCCCAGATGTCGTGGCCGGGCCCGGTGTCGGGGCCGCAGCGGCCGTCGGGGCAGGTGGCGCCGCAGTTGCCGGCGGCGAAGAGCACCAGGATCCCCTCGTCCAGCGCCTCCACCACCTTGCGGGTGAAGGGATGGTTGGGGTCGGTGGCGTACGCCGGGTCCCACGACTGCTGGAAGATGCCCCAGCTGTTGGTCAGGATCTGCGGCGTGCCGTCGGCCCGGTGGCGGTCGATGGCCCACTGGAACCCCGCCAGCGCGTTCGACACGGTGCTGGTTCCGCCCGACACCCGGATGTCGTACACGCGGGAGTTGGGCGCCATTCCCATGACGTCGGTGGAGCACATGTTGGCGTGCCACCCCCAGGCCACGCCGGTGGTCCCCCAATCGGCCGCCGGGAAGCCGCCGATGACGTGCTGGATCAGCTTCCCCGGCCACGACGGGTTCGAGGTGTCGGCCGATGAGACGGGGCGGCCGGCCGCGGTGATCCCGCCGTCGACCACTCCCACCACGATGCCGTCGCCCCTGATCCCCGTCGCCCAGATCTGGTCGGCCCCCAGGTACGCGGCCACGTCGGCGATGGTGCCCTTGGGCGTTCCCGGCGAGCAGTCGCAGGTGCCGATGGGGCAGGGGGAGAATCCCTGCATGGGCGACACGACGCCGACCTCCGCCCCCTCCTCGATCAGGGTGGAGAACGGGGCGATGGGCGTGTCCTTCCACACCTTCACCACGTCGTCGCGCGCCTCCAGCTCCTGGATCTGGTCGGGGTGCACGGTCCCTCGCACCACCACCGTCTGGCCGCCGCCCGCGTCTTCCGCGGCCAGCGAGCGGGTGTCTCCGCCGCTGGGCCCCAGCGGCACCGGGGCGTAGCCCGGGTCGATCTCCAGCCCGGGAACGCTGAAGCCCGCCACCATGTCGAAGGCGTGCGCAGCCGCGCGCGTGGCCGGAACGCGCAGCTCGATCAGCACGTTCTGGCGCTCGTCCCCACCCGTCCCGTCCATCGCGTCCGCGGGCATTCCGTCGTGGCCGCCCGGGCCGCCGGCGCGGGGCATGTCGCCCGTCCCGGGGTCGTACGGCTCGCCGGCGGCGGGCATGTCACCGGCGGAAGCGACGGGGACGCGAATGGCGCGGCGGCCGCGGGTGGATTGCGCGGGCGCCGCGGCCGCGGCCATCCCGTGGTCGTACGCCCCCTTCCCGCTCTGGCCGTCCGCCTCGCCCGCGCTCATGCCGATGGCGGGTGCCGCGCCCATCCCTCCTCCGGGCATCTCCTCCGACGCGTCGGCCATGGCGCCGCCAGGCATGTCGTGCTGCCGCGGGTCCGTGCCGGCCTGCTTGCCGGGCATCTGGGTGCTGCTTTCGTTGGGTCTCATTCTGGTCCTCCGTCCGCTGGGGGGTGCGGGTGCCGCCGCCCGGCACGCGCCGGGGGCGGAGAAAGGAGGAGGGCGGAGTGCGCCGTCCGGCGGTGACGAGCCGGGATGCGTCGGAACCTCCAGGCGGGCGCTTCGGTCCGCGGAGGCAGGGTGAGCCTTCGCGAGGGGTGCGGCCAGGCTGTGCGAAGGTAGGCGCAGTGAGCCGCATAATCCGTGCTGAAATACATATTTATTGTCGCGCCGGTGTAGGTCCTTAGGCGTGGTCCAGTTACGCCGCGTCGGTACTGACCGATGTTTCCGGCGCGGCGGGCGGAATGGGGCGCCCCGGCCTCATCTCCGCGGCATCGATGTCCCCCTTTACGCCTCGCGCGGTGTGTCCCTCAGCTCCAGTGCAGGGCCAGGGTGCCGGCGAGGATGCGGTCGCGGGTGGCGGCGTCGGGGATCCAGCCGGCGAGCCAGCCCACCAGCACGCCCTGGTACAGCGCGTACGAGCTCTGCGCCCCGAGCGCGGGGTCCACGTCGGGGTCCAGCTCGCCGTCCTCCCGGCGGATGGCAATCAGGTCCCTCAGGCGCGCCACGAAGTCCAGCGTGAGCGGGGCGAGCGGGTTCTCGGCGTGCGTGAGGACGACCTGCTCCTTCACGAAGCGCCGCGCCAGCACCACGTCGCGCTCGTAGAGGCGGAAGAAGTGGGTGAAGACCGCCTGCAGCGCCTTCGGGAGCGGCTGCGCGGGGTCGATGCCGGCGAGCGCGCGGGTGGCGGTCTCCAGCACGTCGGCCTCGTACGCGAGCAGGAGGAGGCGCTCCTTGCTGCCGCCGTGCAGGAAGACCGTTCCCTTCGCCACGCCCGCGCGCGCCGCGATCTGCTCGGCCGAGGTCGCGTCGAATCCCCGTTCGCGGAACAGCTCCCGCGCGGCGGCGACGATGCGGCCGCGCGTCTCCTCGCCTGAATCCTTCCGCGTCTTTCTCATCTTCCCGATTCCGTGACTCTGGTCAGTGACTCGGGTCAGAGTATCGGGATCTCCCTGTGATCGCAAGAGAATCGTATCCTTATCGAGCGCGAGTGGCCGCTGCGGATCGGTGCCGGGGGATTTGCGCGCCCGCCGTTAACGACGTAAACTCTGCATCGATCATCCCGTTTATGTCTACTCTCCGGAAAGGATGCGGCGATGCAGGACCGGATCGTGGAAGAGTACGAGGACGTGCTGCAGAACATCGAGTCGGTGATCTCCAACCTGCACCGCGTGAACCCTGCGCTGCTGGACTACGACGTGGAGGGCGCGCTGGAGACGCTGATCGCGGACTACGCCGCCGAGCAGCGCGGCCGCACCCCGCCCGAGCGGGATCTCCCCGGCGCGCGCGGCGACGTATACCGGGCGGTGCGGGGCATCTGCGAGTGGCGGCTGGGGCGCGACACGTTCAACGGCCATTTCCTGGAGGAGGGAGACGGGCTGAAGAGCGTGGACGAGATCGCCGCCTGCCTGAAGCGGATCCAGAAGTCGCTGCGGCGGTGGACGAAGGAGGGCGGACGTCAGGGTTACCTGCGCCTGATCGGGCAGTACGTGATGTAGGCGTTCCAACCTTTCGGGCGGGATGATGCACTAATCCAGCGAGCCGCGGCACGGTGCCGCGGCTCGCCGCGGTTCGGACCCCCGACCTCATCCCTCCCGATGAACGCATACGGAACTCTCGCGGTCGCCGGTGCGGCCGTGCTCGCTGCCTCGTCCGCGAACGCGCAGGCGCCGGCGATCGTCCACGTGTCCGCGCCGGTGGCCGCGCGGGCGGAACTGCCGGCCACGCCGATGGGCCGGCTCGCGCAGGCGCTGCTGGACGCGATCAACAGCGGCGACAGCGCGCGCGTCCGGCGCTGGGCCGACACCGCGCTCTCCGACGCAGCGCGGCGGCGCGAGCCGCTGGCCAGCCAGACGGCGTTCCTGCAGGGCATCCAGTCGCAGAGCGGCGGGCTCGATTTCGTTTCCGTGCGCGGCGCGGGCGATCCGCTGCGCTTCGACGTGCGCGTGCGCCGCACCGGCCGCACGGCGGCGATGCTCCTGGGCGGCGGCGGCGACCGCACGCCGGCGCGCGCGGAGGGCGTCGGCGTCACCATCGTCCCCGCCGCGCTGGAGGCGTGGCCGACGGGAGCGCTCCCGGACGCGGAGATTCGCGACGCCATCAGCCAGCGCGTCACCGCGGCCGCGCGGCGCGACGACTTCTCGGGCGTGGTGCGGGTGATGAAGGGCGGCAGCGTCTTCTACCAGCAGGCGTTCGGCGAGGCGGAGCGCGGATTCCACGTCGCCAACAACCTGGAGACGCGCTTCAACATCGCGTCGATGGGAAAGATGTTCACCGCCGTGGCCATCGCCCAGCTGGTGGAGGCGGGGAAGCTGCGCTTCGAGGACACGCTGGCGAAGGTGCTGCCGGAGTACCCGGATGCCGAGGCCGCGCGGAAGATCACCATCCACGAGCTGCTGACGCACTCGGCCGGCCTCGGCGGCTTCTTCGACCGGCCGGGATACGACCGCCGGAAGGACTACCCCACCGCGATGTCGCTGCTGGACGTGTTCGCCCGCGAGCCGCTGCGGTACGAGCCGGGGACGCGGTCGGGATACAGCAACGAGGGCTTCGTCGTGCTCGGCGCGGTGATCGAGAAGGTGTCGGGGGAGAACTACTACGACTACATCCGCCGCCACGTGTACGCGCCCGCGGGGATGACGCGGACCGACGCGTACGCGATCAACGATCCCGTCGACAACCTGGCGGTGGGGTACGGCTGGTTCGACGACGACCCGCTGGGCGTGAACCCGCGCCGGCCGAACTGGGCGTTCCTGGGGATGCGGGGCACGCCGTGCGGCGGCTTCTACTCCACCGCGGGCGACATGGTGCGGTTCGCCGAGGCGCTGCGCGGCGGCAGGCTGGTGAGCGCGGCGATGGTGGAGCGGCTGACGACGGCCAAGGACGGGCTGGGCGAGTACGGCTACGGCTTCCAAGTGAAGCAGGAGAACGGCCACGCCATCGTGGGCCACGACGGCGGCGGCGCCTCGTCGGGCATCAACTCGGACCTGTACTGGACGCGCGGCGGCGAGTGGACCGTGGCGGTGATGGGGAACTACGACGCGCCCGCCGCCCAGCGCGTGGCCCGCGGCATCATCGGCTTCCTGGCAGGGCAGTAGGCGCGGGTGACTCTCCCCTCCCCAAGGCGCACGGGAGGGGGAGAATCACATGCGGCGCCGCCTCACCCGGCCGCCGCCGCCGCGGCAGCCGCGGCCGATGCGCGGTCGAGCGAGCGGTACTGGATGGCTTCGCTCACGTGCGCGGTGGAGATGTCGCCGCCGCCGTCCAGGTCGGCGATGGTGCGGGCGATCTTGAGCACGCGGTGGTAGGCGCGGGCGCTGAGCCCCAGGCGGGTGATGGCCGTCCGCAGCAGCGCCTCGCCGCCGTCGCCGATGGCGCAGTGCTCGCGCAGGTCGCGCGCGGTCATGTGCGCGTTGGCGTGCACGTCGCCGCGGTCGCCGAAGCGCGCGCGCTGCACCTCGCGCGCCCGGGTGACGCGCGCACGGATGGAATCGCTGGGCTCGCCCGCGCGCCGGTCGGACAGGTCGCGGTAGCGGACGGCGGGCACCTCCACGTGCAGGTCGATGCGGTCCAGCAGCGGCCCGGAGACGCGGCCGAGGTAGCGCTGCACCTGCTGCGGCGCGCAGGTGCACCGCCGCTGCGTGTCGCCGTGATGGCCGCAGGGGCACGGGTTCATCGCCGCGACCAGCATGAAGCGCGAGGGGTAGGTGAGGGAGACGGCGGCGCGGGACAGCGTCACCTTCGCGTCCTCGATCGGCTGCCTGAGGACCTCGAGGACGTTGCGGCGGAACTCGGCGAGCTCGTCCAGGAAGAGCACGCCATTGTGCGCGAGCGACACCTCGCCGGGGCGGGGATGCGGGCCGCCGCCGATCAGCCCCGCGTCCGAGATGGTCGTGTGGGGATTGCGGAAGGGGCGCGTGGCGACGAGCGACTTCGTGCCGCCCAGCAGCCCGGCGACGGAGTGGATCTTCGTCGTCTCCAGCGCCTCGTCGAAGGTGAGCGGCGGGAGGATGCCGGGGAGGCGCTGCGCCAGCATCGTCTTTCCCGAGCCCGGCGGCCCGACCATAAGGATGTTGTGCGCGCCCGCCGCGGCCACCTCCAGCGCGCGCTTCACGTGCTCCTGCCCCTTCACGTCCGCGAAGTCGTGCTCGACGGCGGACGCGGCGCGGAAGAGCGCGTCGCGGTCGAGCGTGGTCTGCGGCAGCTCCTCGGAGCCTTCGAGGAAGCGGACGATCTCCTTCAGCGTGGTGGCGCCGCGCACGTCGATGCCGTCCACCACCGCCGCCTCGCCCACGTTGTGGCCGGGGAGGACGATCCCCGCGAACCCGGCCTGCTTCGCGGCGATCGCCAGCGGGAGCGCGCCGCGGACGGGGCGGAGCGCGCCGTCCAGCCCCAGCTCGCCGACCATCATGTACCCGGCGAGGCGGTCGATCGAGCGCATCTGCCCCGCGCCGGCGAGCATCCCCACCGCGAGCGGGAGGTCGAACGCGCTCCCCTGCTTGGGCACGTCGGCCGGGGCCAGGTTCAGCGTGATGCGGCGCGGGGGGAGGTAGTAGCCGCTGTTCCCCATCGCGGCGATGATGCGCTCGCGGGCCTCCTTCACGGCGCCCTGCGGGAGGCCGACCAGGAAGAAGGCGGGAAGGCCGCTGGACACGTCGGCCTCGATGGTGACCAGGAACGCGTCGATCCCCAGGACGGCGCCGGCGGTTACGGTGGCGAGCATGAGGCAGGCTCCAGAATGCGGGTTGGATAAGCGGAGCGAGCATGAGAAGGCCGAAACGGTAGCGGTGACTGTCACCGCTGTCAACTTTCGTGTTTGCGGTGGCTGATTAGTTGCGCCGCCTCGGATCAGCGACCTCCTGAAAGGCGACGACCCCGGCCGGATGATCCGGTCGGGGTCGCGCGTGTTCATCGCTCCGCTGAGGGCAGATCATGGCTCCAAGGCTTGATCTTCCTGCCTTAAGCGCTGCTTGTGACGATCAGCCGGCGGATGAAATGCTCGCCATCATGCCATCTGCCTTGCTCTGTATCAACCGCGTCTCTCGTGGACCTTCCCGTCTCCCGCGTGGCCGATTAGAAGCGCCATCACACCGTGCTCGCTGCTCGACGGATCGCGCGGAGATCAGGGCGCGGGGACGCGCGCCTTCAGATATCCATCGACGGCGCGGAAGAAGGCGGGGAGGTCGCCGCCCTGGAAGCCGTCGGCGATCTGGGTGAGCGCGTGCAGGCCGAGCGCGCGGTAGCTCTCGAACTGCGACTCGTCGAACCACTGGTCGGCGGTGGACTCGTGCGGGAAGAGCGGCGACGCGCCGGCGTACGACCACACGTCGTACGGCACCGGCTTGCCGCGCCCGTACAGCGCCGGCTTCACGTACAGCAGCACGCCGTCCGCCGCGTCCTCGCCGTCCACCTCGGAGTAGCGGATGCGCGCCCTGGCGCAGAACATCCCCGTCGGCAGGTCTTCGCGCGGGGAGATGTGGATGCGCTCCTCGAAGTCGATGGGGATGCGGAAGTCGATGCGGATCTTGCGGATGGCGTTCCCCAGGTCGTCGAAGGTGGCCTTGGGGTCCTGCCCGGCGTCGCTCACCACCACGTAGCGGCAGCGCCGCAGCACCATCTCGTAGACCCCCAGGTTCTCGAAGTGGCCGCCGTCGGAGAGGTTCACGTAGCGGCTCTTCGAGTCGGTGCGGCCGAACAGCTCGGAGAGGATGGGGCGGAGCGCCCACACCGGGCCGGGGAAGCGGAAGGTGCGGTTCCCCGCGCTCCCCGTGTTCCCCAGCCACGCCCCCAGACGCGCGTTCAGCAGGGTGAGCAGGAAGGTGACGGCGGGCGAGGAGTGGTACCCCATGTTGGGGTTCGCCGCGGCGCCCGAGATGGCCACCGCGCTCCCCAGCCGGATCCCGCCGGCATAGTCCTCGGAGCGGCGGTAGCCGTCGTAGAAGTTCCCGCAGAAGAGCGGCGACATGGAGAACGACTCGGCCTTGCGCTGCTGCCAGGCCAGGCTCTCTCCGCCGCGCACCAGGTTCAGCGCCGCGTTGATGACCGGGAGCGGCCGCTCGTCGCGGCACTCGTGCAGGGGAACGTCGTCGTGCGGGTCGAAGCCGGTGAAGGTGTCCGGGTCGCGGCTGGTGTTCGACGCGCCCAGGTACGCCCGCACCAGGCGGTTGCGGTACATCGCCTGAAGGGAGAAGCGGTTCACGTTCACCGCCCACGCCATCAGCGCGCCGAACCCGAACAGCCCCGCCATCATCACCGCGAACGCCACGATCTGGTCGAACGAGACCACGCCCAGGCTGCCGGAGAAGCTGCGGGGGATGCCGAGGAGATCGGGGTTGCCGGTGAACACGCGTCCCAGGGCGACCGTTCCCAGCGCCAGCAGGACGACGATGCAGGCGCAGAAGAGCGGGACCGCGACCGTCAGCGCCATCTCCTTCGTCCTGGAGCCCTCGGTGTCGTCGCGCCGCCCCGACATCGTCTTGCCGCTCTTGCCCAGCAGCGCCACGGCCGCGCCGGAGATCCCGCCCATGGCCGCGATCCACGCCGTCAGGCGCTCCAGCAGCGGCGTGGCGGCCAGCACCAGCAGGCTGGACACGAGCCAGATCAGCGCGGCGATCAGCACCCACCCCGAGAGCCGGGCCCACCACTCGCGGTCCATGTCGCCCAGCCCGTACCGGTCGCGGCCGCCGGGCTGGCTCGCGCGCCTCCGGCGCTTCTCGCCCACGCTGCCGATCCCCACGAAGATCGTCTTGGCCAGCAGGTGCACCGCGAGAACGGCGGGAACGGCGAGGGAGACGAAGAGCGCGGGATGCGCGGCCAGCCACGCGGACGCGCCCCGGTGCAGCGAGACGAGCAGAATGGCCGCCACCGATCCGGACCCCACGAGCGCCACGAGCTCGGGGAGGAAGGGCCGCCCCGAGCGCGAGCCCAGCCGGAAGCGGAGCCCGGACACGGCCCAGGCGATCAGCGGGCTGAACAGGAGCCAGACGAAGGCGTAGTCGAGCACCGCCTCGCTCTCCGCCGGCGCTCCGTTGGGGGCCGTGGCCCAGATCACGGCGGTCACGGTGACCAGGCACGAGGCCCAGAGCGGCGCCAGCGCGGCCGATACCACGCTCCAGCGCCGCCGCTTCGGCACCGTGGAAGGCGTCATGGTAGCCGCCGGCACACCGCCCTGGTCGGACTCCTCGCGCAGCCGCGAGGAGCGGATCCAGAACGCGGC
Organism: Longimicrobium sp.; assembly: GCF_035474595.1. Taxonomy (NCBI): domain Bacteria; kingdom Pseudomonadati; phylum Gemmatimonadota; class Longimicrobiia; order Longimicrobiales; family Longimicrobiaceae; genus Longimicrobium; species Longimicrobium sp. The sequence continues at coordinate 14,940 of NZ_DATIND010000003.1, read as the reverse complement.
CAGGTCGGCCACGAACCCCAGCGCCAGCCCCAGCACCACCATCCACGTGAGGTCGGCAGGGCGCGGCTTCACCTGCACCACCAGCAGGCACAGCTGGGGAAGGGCGACCAGGGCGGCCAGCACCGGGAGGAGCACCAGCCAGTTCAGCAGCAGGTTGCGGACGATGATGGCCACCGCCGTCCACAGGTCCACCGACACGGCGCCCACGCGCGGGGTCAGGAAGTTCGAGAACTCGCGCAGGTGGTCCAGCGGCTTGGGCTCGGGCGCCAGCGGGCGCGGCGGCGGGTCCTTCTCGGAAAGCTCGCGGAACACCTCGGCCTGGGGGGTGCGGCGGCGCCACGCGGCCAGCCACCCGGAGATGTACCCGCCGCCCGAGACCGACGAGATGTAGTCGAACTTCCCCAGCACGCCGAACCGGGCCAGCGCCTGCAGCACGCCCAGGTTGAAGGTGGCGCTGCGGATCCCGCCGCCCGAGAAGCAGAGCGCGGAGAGCGGCCGGTGCGCTTCGTCGCGCCCGTCCAGCTGCTGGTCCACCTCGGTGTAGATCGCGCGAAGGTTCGCGGCGCGGCGGTCGCGCGAGGCATCCGATCCGTCGCCGAACCCTTCCGCCGGGAAATCGTCGAACGGGCCGGGGCCGTCCTTCCCCGGGCGGAGCGCCTGCAGCTCCGCGAGGTAGGCTTCGTTGAACGAGAACGGGGTGTCGGGGGCGGGCATGGCGGGGCTCGGGTCGGAGGAGGTCGGCCGCGGACCAGGTCGGGGCGATGACTCGCGCTGCGGGCGCGGATCACGTCGGCCGCGTCGAATGACTTCGGAGTTGCTGAGCTGGAGCGGCCCGGGATGATGGGCTGGGAATCGCCGGGCTTGTGGGAGCGCCCCGCCGGGTGTCGAGGCGGGCGACTGGAGGATTAGAGGGACGACGGGCCGATGTGTTTTGATCCGGAATCGACGCGAACCATCTCCGGCCATGTTAGATGCGACAATGTCAAAGTGCAAGCCCGATTCTGTTTGTTTTGGCCTCGGGCCCGTGCCTGTCCGCCTTCGGTAAATCCCCATCCGCCTTTGAAGTCGGCAGACCGGCCGTGGTTCGCGGGAGATGCGGCTTCCGCGCGAAATGTGAGCGGGGCGAGGGGGATGAGGAACGGACCTGGCTGATCGAAAGGTCGTCGACAAAATCGAATCTCCCGCTGGCTATGAACCAGTCTCCTCATCTCCGCGTCTCCCCAACGGCGATTTCTCACGCGGAGACGCGGAGACGCGGGGAACCTCGTGCCGTGACGAAACCTCCGCGCCTCCGCGTCTCCGCGTGAGATCCAACGATATAGCGGTCGAGCGACGGTAGAGTCGACGGGACTTTTGTGCACGTACTTAGATGCCCGCGAACCACGTCTCGACGTCGTTCGCGGCGCGGTGGCGGCGGAGGAGGGAAGCGAGCATCTCCATCGCAGGCTCCAGCTCCGCGCGGCCGGTGACGCCGAAGACGACGGCGACGACCTGGCGCGTGTCGCCCGTCACCATCGTGCGGCGGCTGTCGCTGGTGGGGCTGCCGAACGGGCCGCCGGCGTCGGCCAGCACGGGAAGCCCGTCCAGGTTCAGCTGCTCCTTGCCGATGCCGTCGTACGCCTCGCCCGGCGCGCCCCGGCGCAGGATGACGGGCGGCCGCACCTTCGCCGCGTCGTACAGGCCGATGGGAAGGAGCGTGCGCAGCGAGACGAGGTTGATGACGTCGACCACGTTGTGGATGCGGTACAGCTCCTTCCCCGCGCGCGACCTCCGCAGCAGCGCCTCGGGCGAGCCGCGGTAGCGCGACGGGTCCTTGCCCAGGCGCCGGTACAGCTCGCGCGTGGCGGCGATCGCCGGCCGCGCGGCGGGCTCGGCCGGGTCCGCGGCGGCCTCGCGCGCCGCCTCCCGCATCTCTGCCCAGAGCGCGTCGCCGCCGGGCTCCGTCCGCACCCCGGCACGCGCGCAGCCCAGGACGAGCCCGGGCGCGGCGTCCGCGATCCGCGCGTCGATCGTGATCTCCATCATCCGCATCCCCCTGAAGAATTTCACGCGTGAAATCTGCGGTTCATCCCCGCGCCAACGCCAGCCGGGATTGCAGCGGGGCGGGGGAAGGCGGAGATTCACGCATCTCCATTCCCCATCTCCCGGTGACGAAGATGCTGAGCTGCCAGCGCGAGCTGTTCCATCTCCCCGACGGGCTGCACTACCTGAACTGCGCGTACATGGGGCCGCTGCTGAGATCCGTCGAGGAGGCGGGGATCGCGGCGGTCCGGCGGCGGCGCGATCCGGGCGCGCTGGTGCCGCGGGACTGGTTCACCGGCACCGCCCGGGCGCGGGAGCTGTTCGCGCAACTGGTGGGGTGCGACGCGGCGCGCGTGGCCATCTCGCCCGGCGTGTCGTACGCGGCGGCGACGGTCGCGCGCAACCTGGAGCTGCGCGCGGAGCAGAACGTGGTCGTCGCGCGGGGGCAGTTTCCCAGCAACGTCTACGCGTGGCGGCGGATGTGCGACGGTGCCGGCGCGCGGCTGCGGACCATCGATCCGCCCGACGCTCCCGACGGCCGCGGCGAGGGATGGAACGCGCGGCTGCTGGAGGCCATCAACGGCGATACGGCGCTGGTGGCGCTCGGCAACGTGCACTGGGCCGACGGGACGCGCTTCGACCTGGTGCGCATCGCGCGCCGCGCGCGGGAGGTGGGCGCGCTGCTGTTCGTGGACGGCACGCAGTCCGTCGGCGCGATGCCGTTCGACGCCGGCGCCATCCGGCCGGACGTGCTGGTGTGCGCCGGGTACAAGTGGCTGCTGGGGCCGTACTCGCTGGGGCTGGCGTACTTCGGCGAGCGCTGCGACCGGTGGGTGCCGCTGGAGGAGACGTGGCTGGGGCGGATGGGAAGCGAGGACTTCACCCGGCTGGTGGACTACGCGGACGAGTACCAGCCCGGCGCCGCGCGCTTTGACGTGAGCGAGCGCAGCAACTTCGTGCTGATGCCGATGCTGATCGCCGCGCTGGAGCAGATCGTGGCGTGGGGCCCGGCGAACGTGCAGGACTACTGCCGCGAGCTGACGCACGGCCTGATCACCGAGGCGCGCGGGCTGGGGTGGCGGGTGGAGGACGAGCCGTGGCGCGGCGCGCACCTGTTCGGCCTGCGCGCGCCCGCCGGCGCGGACGCGGCGCGGCTGCAGGCGGCGCTGGCCGAGCGGCGCGTCTCCGTCTCGCTGCGGGGCGACGCGGTGCGCGTGGCGCCGAACGTGTACAACACGGCGGAGGACTGCGCCGCGCTGGCCGAGGCGCTGCGGGCGGCCGCGGGGTGAAACCGGGTGCGGAGGAAATACTCCGGGTGATTCCGCCCGGCGTCCGAACCGGGACCCGTTCGCGGGCTGGCCTCCTCACCGGCGACTGAAGGCGCAGCGGCGCAGCAACAACCACGGGAAGCCTCGCAAACTGCGCGAGGCTGTTCGGCTCGGCAGCCGGATCAAATGCCAGGAGCAAGCTCCCGATCGAACCATTCGCAGAGCTACGCAGGGCCGCGCTCCGTCGGGAGCGCGGCCCGTTCATGTCAGCAGGTGTCGCTCACGCAGCCGCACTGCGAGACGACGCGGCTGGGGCAGAAGATGATGTTCGTCTGGCAGTCGCCGCCCGTCACGGGGCAGGTGGTCTGGGTCGGCGCGTGCGCCGCGACCGTTCCCCGCGCGCCATCGGCCGCCGGGATGGGGAACGAGTCCACCGCGAGCGCGTGCAGGTCCAGCGTCAGCTTGCGCATGAAATCTCCATCTCCCCGAAAGCGGTTTCCGTCAGCAGTTCCGGAAGGTGTCCTGCGTCAGGCACTCGTTCACCGGCAGCGTGTTCACGCACAGCGGCGTGGCGGCGAGCTCGTGCGCGGTGACGGCGGCGGGCGAACCCGGCGCCGTCGCGAACGACTCCACCGCCAGCCGGGCGAGGTCCAGCTTCATCGGGCGCATCTCATCCCTCCCGCTGCTCTTCGGCCGCGCAGGTGAGGCAGGTGGCAGCCCAGGTGGGGCAGGTGGGCGTGGGGCAGCGGTACGTCTCCGTCCCCGTCAGGTGGCTTTCGTGGCCGCGCATGGTGCCGCGGATCGCGGCGGTGCCGCTGCCGGTGGCGAACGAGGCGACCGCGAGCGCGTCCACGTCGAGCTTCAGCTTCTGCATCTTTTCCCGTCCATCCAGGGTTTCCGCGTTCGTCCGGGGCTCCCTTCGCTACCCGGCGATCGTGCAGGTGGGGCAGCTGGCGGCCGACGTGGGGCAGGTGTAGGTCTCCGTGCCCGTGAGGCAGCGCTGGGTGATCACTTCCTCGTCGTGCCCGCGCATCGTGCCGCGGCTGGCGATCTTCGCGCGCTCGCCGGTGGTGAAAGTGGCGACCGCGAGCGTGTCCATCTTCAGCTTCAGCTTCTTCATCGGTCCCTCCAGTCCGTGTGTCGGATCAGCCGGTGCACGTGGTTCCCGTGCACTGCGGCGCGAACACCGTCTCGCAGAAGAGCGGGACCGTGGCGCAGTGGTTGGTCGGGCACGCGTCCGTGGCGGCGAAGGCGCGCATCGTCCCGCGCGTGGAGACGGCGCGGCCGCGCGCGGTGGCGAACGACTCCACCCGCACCGCGTCCAGCTCCAGCCTCAGCTTCTTCATCGTCCTCTCCCGGTTGCGGTTACGCCTCCGGCACGAAGGCCGTGGGCGGGGTGCAGTACTGCGTGGGGCAGGTGTCGATGGTGAGCAGGTTGCAGGGCAGCCCGGACGCGGCGTGCGCCCGCACCGTTCCGCGCGCGGGGGCCGCCGCGTCCGAGGTGGCGAACGATTCGACGTGAAGCGTTTCGAGGCAGAGCTTCTTCATCGTTCCTCTCCCGTGGTCATCCGGGTTCCCGTCGGGCCGGCAGTGTCGCCGCGGCTTCCCGCCGCGGCGCGTCCGGAGCGCTGCAAGTGCAATACCGCCAGAGGGTTGACGGAGCCGATGCAGGCCGGGCTCCGTGGGATTTCGCATCCTCCGCCCGCCCCTCCGTCACCGGGGTGGAGATGGAGAGGCGTTGCGGGAGATGGGGGAGAGAAGAAGATGAAGCTGGCGGCGTACGGAGATGGCACCGGGCCTGCGTACCTTCGCGCGCGAACCCACCCGGACGGAGACGGAGCATGCCGGAGCACGCGCAGGACAGCCACACCCCCAAGGTCACGCAGCGGCAGGAGCGCTCGGGCAAGGCGCTCGTGGACGGCTCGAACGTGGCGCACAGCAGCGAGGGCGAGCGGGGCCGCCTGCGCAACATCGAGCTGGTGGTGGAGAAGCTGAGGGAGGATGGGTTCGATCCCATCGTGGTTTCCGACGCCGCGCTCCGGCACCAGATCGACGAGACCGACAAGTACGAGGCGCTGATCGACGCCGGCCAGATCCGCCAGGCGCCCGCCGGAACGGACGCGGACTACTTCATCCTCGCCTTCGCCCGCGAGCTGGACGCGAACATCGTCTCCAACGACCGCTTCCGCGACCGGCTGGAGAGCTTCCCCGACGCGCAGGACCGCATCATCCGCTACATGATCGTGGAGGACGAGGTGGTGTTCGAAAAGCGCAACCGCCGGCGTCGGAAGCAATGAGAAGTACGTGAGTGCGGAAGTGCGTGAGTGCGTGAGTGTGCTAGAGGACGGAGGCGCGGTTTCCACGCATTGCTGCCCCCACCCCGCGCCGGAGGGCGCGACCCTCCCCCGTTCCGGTGGAGGGTGGCTCCCATGCCATCCGCGCGACAGGCCCACATGGCTCACGCCGATGGCGGAGGCGGCGCAAGCGTCCGCCGAGCAACCTCGCCCGGTACGGGAGAGGTGGACGGCCTAACAGGATGCTAAAAAACAGTGCTTGGGCTTCGCCCGACTCCTCAAACCGGGGGTCGTCAGCAGGCCCAGCGTCCAGGGGAGCTCCGGGCGTGCCGTTTCGTCCTGTTTCGCACCGGAATCGGTGCGCGGAAGCGTCTCAGCGCGGATCACGGGCACACTCCGGCCGCGATGAGGGTGCGCAGCCTCACCAGGTTGTACGCCGCCGAGGTGAAGGCGTAGACCCAGCCGACCAGCTTCTTGCCGCGGTGGCGCAGCTTGTCCAGCAGGCCCACGGTCTTGTCCCAGCCGAATCCCTGCTCGACCAGCTTGCGCTTGCGCTGGCTCACCGCGTATCCCGCATGCCGCGTGGTCCGCGAATCGATCGCGCTGCCCCGCTGATCGTTGATGTTCTGCGCCACGTGCGGCGTGAAGCCCTGCTCCCGGCAGCCTCGCACGAAGTCCTTCGTGTCGTACAGCTTGTCCGCCCCCAGCGTGCGCCGACGCTTCTTCTTCGGCAGGCGGTCCAGCATCGCGAGCGCGCTGTCGCATTCCGCCGTCCCGGTCGCGTGCTCCACCTCGGTGTCGACGATCAGCCCGTGGCGGTTCTCCATGAGCGCGCTCGCCGTGTAGGCCAGCTTCGCCGCGGTGTTGCCCTTCTTCGCCAGCCGGGCGTCGGGATCGGTCGTGGAACGGTGCGTCGCGTTGCCGCGCTTCTCGCCCCGGAAGTTCACCTCCGGGTTGCGGCCCCCGGGCTTCGCGTCCGGCGGCTCGTCGATCGGCCGAAAGCTCTTCTGGCTGGCCCACGCCTCCAGCAGGGTGCCGTCGACGGTGAAGTGGTCGTCCGACAGCAGCTTCCGGCTGCGCGCCTGTTCAACCACGGCGTGGAAGAACGCGTGCGCGACCTCGGCTTCCAGCAACCGGTCGCGGTTGACCGTGAACGTCTCCGGGACCCACACCTCGTCGTCGATCCCGAGTCCGACGAACCAGCGGAAGAGCAGGTTGTAGTCGAGCTGCTCCATCAGCAGGCGCTCGCTTCGCACCGAGTACAGAATCTGGATCAGCAGCGCCCGCAGGAGCTGCTCCGGCGGTACGCTCGGCCGTCCGCCGCGGGCGTACATCGTGTCGAATCGTGGCGAGAGCTGCCGAAGCACCGCGTCCACAAGCTTTTTCACGATGCGCAACGGGTGATCCCGCGGAATCCGCGTCTCGATGTTCACGTAGCTGAACATCACCCGCTGCTCTGGTTCGCGTCCGCGCATCCATGCTCCCGGCCGAAGGTTACGGCAATTTACAGCCGTGCCGCTTCGACCGAAAGTGTACATTGCGATTTTTAGCAGCCTGCTAAGCCGGCCGGAGAGGGCGCGCGGCCGGACGACGCACCTCGAACTCCCCGTACGCTCCCGTATCCGGTTGCCCGCGCCGGGGCGCGCGGCTAACTTTCCGCGTCACCAACACGCCAGTTCCGCAGGGCTCCGCGGGCCACAAACTCCGCAGCAGCATCCCCTTGAGAGACGTTACGCTCTACCAGGGCGACGGCCAGGGCTGGATCGAGGTCATCACCGGCGTGATGTTCTCGGGCAAGTCCGAAGAGCTGATCCGCCGCGTGCGGCGCGCGCTGATCGCCCGCCGCCGCGTGCAGGTGTTCAAGTCCGCCCTCGACGACCGATACCACGGCATCGGCCACGTCAGCTCGCACGACGGCACCGGCGTGGACGCCATCCCCGTGCGCAGCAGCCTGGAGGTGGCCGAGCTGGTGCACCCCGACGCGCAGGTCATCGCCGTGGACGAGGCGCAGTTCCTGGACGACGGGATCGTGGACGTGATCAGCGCGCTGGCCGACCGCGGCGCGCGGGTGATCGTGGCGGGGATCGACATGGACTTCCGCGGCGAGCCGTTCGGGCCCATGCCGCGCATCCTGGCGCTGGCCGAGGCGGTGGACAAGCTGCACGCCATCTGCATGGTCTGCGGCAACTCGGCCACGCGCAACCAGCGGCTGGTGAACGGCGAGCCGGCGCCGTACGAGAGCCCGGTGGTGCAGGTGGGCGGCCATGAGAGCTACGAGGCGCGCTGCCGCCGCTGCCACGACGTGCCCAGCGCCGGCCGCTACCAGATCGACCTGCTCACGGCGCTCCAGGCCGAGCCCGCCGAGGCGCGCGTGCTCACCATCGACAGCCTGCGCAAGCGCGCCTGAAGCACCGGCGACTGAAGCCGCAGCAACAACCACGGGAAGCCTCGCAAACTGCGCGAGGCTGTTCGGCCCGGCATCGGAGGCAGGGGAGGGGAACCGGAGGCGTTCTGCCGGCTGGAATCGAGCGGAGATACCGAGGCGGGGAGTCCGCGAAGGCGGACTTCGGGCCGTTGTTGCCGCGATTTCAGTCGCCCTTCCACGCCCACCGGCGACTGAAGAAGTCGCAGCAACCACACGAGCGCGGGAGCGGCACTGGGCCGCTGCCGCGCTTTTCGTCGTCTCCCTGCGGCGTGGATCAACAGGAGACGTAGGTGTTGCGGTAGCCGTACGACACCTGGCCGTCGCTCGATGTCTTCCTTAAAGGACTCGTTGCCGTCGCTCCGTGGGTCGGGGGAGCGTGCCCCCGGTTTTCGCAATCGCGACGGGGCCGGCCGCACGGCGGGAGTTCGCAGCCGGTGGCACGAAGGTGTCGCGCTCCGGGCGGCGAGAAGGCCCCGGGCCCGCCGACCGGCCCGGCGGCGACGATGCACGCGCGGCGCGGGCAGGATCCACCGCGCCGCGCTTCGCGTGCGATGCTCCCGCATGGCCCTTCCTCGCATCGGCTCCACCTCTCCCCATTGGTCCGGCGGGGGAGGGCGGGGAGGACCCCCGCGGTCGCAGAAGGTAACAGTTCACGACCCACTCCCCTTTTTCTCACTTTGCCGTTATCAATGATGCACGTTCCGCCACAACCGGGGATGCGCTGGCCCGATCTTCGCGTTCGGCGCGCGCCGCCGGCCCGGTAAACAGACGACGATCAGTGGAACCTCGCGCGCCTGATGAGGCGCGCCACGAAGCCCATGGGGAGCCAGGGAGCCGCAACGATGGCGAAGCGTTTCGAGGTGGAGATCACGTTCAAGCAGACGGTGCGCTACGCCGTCGACGCCGCGACCCGCAAGGCCGCGGAGGAGCTGGCGCTGGACCAGTGGAAGGACGGCGACGAGGCCAACGCCGTGGGAAGCGAGTGCTGCGACCTGGTGAACGTGAACTCGGCCGAGGTGCCGAACGAGGAAGGGTGCGCGCGCGACGCCGACAAGGCGTTCCGGTACCTGCGGGACCGCGAGCTGGTGATCGAGATGCTGGACGAGGACGCCTTCAACCCCAGCGTGCACGACGCCGTCAGCGCCGAGGACGTGGCCATCCACCTGGGATGGAGACGAAAAGACCGCGCCCCCGACACCGCCCGCGCCGGCCGCGCGCTGGACGCCCTCTGCAGGTCACGCCGCGTCGTCTGCTTCACCCGTCCCCGAGTCCGCGCCGGCGAGCGCGGCGAGATCCGCCTCTTCTGCACCCCCCAGCACCTGGAAAAGCTCACCGGCCTGCTCGAGTCCGAGCTGGCGGGGGTTTGACGCGTCCCTGCTGGGCAGCTTTCGACGTGAAGGGCCGCCGCTCGGGCGGCCTTTTGCTTAGTGCAATTTTTATGGGAGAGAACGAATGAACAACTTGTATCTGTTGGTGACTTGGCCCCGGGTGATCTGCCGAGAGTTCAAGGTCAGGACCGACTCGATCTTAGCTGGAGAGCAATTGGTCAACGATGCGATCGGGGCGCGGCTTGCTGCGATCGATGCACAGCTCCGAAGGGATCTCTCTGAACTGAATTCTGATAACGCGTTCACAAGAACTCAGTTGCACAACGATCAGGTCCAAGTGCAAGAAGAACTTCCGCAGGTATTCAGGTCTGCCCTGTTCATGCAAATCTATGCGCTGTTTGAGAAGATGCTCGGCATGTTCTCAAACCACTTCGAGGAGACCATCCCGACAGGCATCAAGGAGAAGGACCTACAGGGCTCTGGCATCGTGCGATCCCAGAAATTCCTGAAGGCAGTCTGCGGTTTACCGTTTCCAGATCAAAATCCCGCATGGGGTACGATGCGAATGCTGGGTAAGCTACGAAACGCCTACGCGCACCGCAGAGGCATGCTAGGTCCAGAGCCGGAACATCAGGTGGTGCGCCAGTTCGCGAAGAGTCACTCCCAACTGATCGCCATCCACGGTGACGAAGTTTCGCTTAAGAGTGGCTTCCTACCGTATGTTGTCGCGGAGATGCGCGAAGTCGGCGAAAGATTTGTTGCTGAATTGCACAAATCTCTGATCGATGTGTAGCGAAACACTGCCCGGTCGCCGACCGTATCTTCTACAGGCTCCATCGTCCGCCGGTTGAGGCACGGAAATCGCTCCCCCGGCATCGTCCTGATGCACCGCAAGCCCTGAATTCCCGATGCACGATCTTCTGCGCGCCCGGCTCATGCGCCACATCGAGGCGCTCCCCGAGGCGCAGGTCTACCAGGCGCTCGACTTCGTCGAGTTTCTGTCTTCGAAGTACGCGCGCGACGCCCTGCGCGAGCCCGGCGCATTCCAGAAGTTCAGCGAGCTGCTGGAAGACAAGATGCGCGGGCAGGGGCTGGCGTTCGGCACCATCAAGGGCGCGCTGGGGGTGATGGGCACCGCCGGCCGCATGGTCAGCGGCATCACCGAGGCCGGGCGCACCGTCATCCGCGAGGTGGAGAACGTCATCACCCCGCGCGACGACGAGCCGGCGCCGCCGCAGCTCCCCGGCCCCTCGCGCGACGCCGGCGGCGACCGGCGCGAGGCCGCTGGCTGACCGCACCCGATTTCCACCCGCACGTGAGGAGATGGATGGCTGACAGGAAGAGGATCCCGGTCCGCGGCCGCATGCTGGACGACGACGAGGACGAGGACGATCTCGTGGGCCCGCGCACCGGCGGGGCGCCGCGCTCCCGCGCGCGCCCGGAGCCGCGCGCCGAGCCGCGCCCCAGGCCGCGTGCGCACGCCGAGTCCCGCCCGCGTTCGCGCGGCTCGCGACGCCCCGCGCGCCGCGGAGGCGACCGCGCGTGGCTGCGCTCGGTGGTGCGCGACATCCCCAACGTGCTGAAGCTGCTGTGGGGGCTGGCGCGCGACCCGCGGGTGTCGAAGACCGACAAGGCCATCGTGGGCGCCGCGCTGGCGTACACCGCGCTCCCCGCCGACCTGATCCCCGACTGGATTCCCGTGTTGGGCGAGGTCGAGGACGTGCTCCTCATCGCCCTGGCGCTGTCGCGGCTGCTGGGCAACGCGGGCGAGGATGTGGTGCTGGACCACTGGGACGGCGACGACGAGACGCTGCACACCCTGCTCGACGCGCTGGACGGCGCCGCGGAGTACATCCCCGGCCCCATCCGCAACCTGATCGGCGGGCGGCGCTAGACTCCCGCGAAGATCCCACGACGAACCGCCGCCCGGCACTCCCGGGCGGCGGTTCTCGCATCTTTATCGCTTGCCGCTCGCTTCCCGACACAAGCCAGGCGTAATCCTTGATACCATATCCGGAAAATGAGTCTGTGCTTCCGCGCCGTCCCCGCCCGACGTCATCCTGAGGCCGGCCACACTGTCATCAGCGGCCGCACGGTAGATTGCAGGCCGAAGGATCTATAGCCGCGGCAGCACGTGCTTCCGTGAGACGCACCGCGTGCGTGACCAGCTTCGGTGGCGTTTCATCGGTGTGCGTGCGACTCAGGTTATGGATCCTTCGGCCTGCGACCATTTCCGCAGACTCGAGTTCCCTGTGGTCGGCCTCAGGATGACGTCAACGGGGCTGGCGGTCGATGTCGATCGAGCTTCCTCCGAAACAATCATAAGCCGCTGCGAATCCTCGGGTTGCGGCGGTTCGTGTCATGCGCGGTGCACTTCGGATCATCCCGGTGCAGGTGGGCCTGGGAGGGGGACCGCGCGGGGACCGCCGCCACTATCATCCTCCTGCGACGCCCGACGAGGGGCGGCGCGAACGGCCGTGCCGAGGTAAGCGACCTTCCCCACCGGAACCGCCCCCGCCGCACAGGCAGCGAGCACAACGAACCAGGGGACATGAAGATGAAGAGCATGATCCGATTCCCGCGCATGCTGGCGGCCGGCGCGGCGGTGGCCACGGCGCTGGTGCTGCACACCCCCGCCAGCGCGCAGTACCAGCAGGGGCAGCAGGGCGGCCAGCGCTGGGAGCAGGGGCAGCGCCAGGACCCTGGCCAGCGGCTGGACCGCCAGGTGTCGATGCTGACGCAGCGCCTGCGCCTGAGCTCGACTCAGGCCTCGCAGATCCGCCGTATCCTGCAGCAGCAGGACGAGCAGTTCCAGGCCTGGCGCCAGAGCCACCGCGGCGAGTTCCAGCGCGGCGGCCGCGAGCAGGGCAGCCGCCAGCAGGGCGGGTGGCAGCAGCAGCAGGGCCAGCGCGGGCAGCGGGACGGGCAGCGCCAGCGCCGGGAGCTTCCGGCCGAGCTGCAGGCCATCCGCACCCGCAGCGAGCAGCAGATCGAGCGCGTGCTGAACGACAGCCAGCGCGCCGAGTACCGCCGCCTGCAGGACGAGCGCGGCCAGTTCGCCAACGGCCAGCGCGGCGAGGGCCGCGGCCAGCGGAACGGCCGCGAGCAGGGCCGCTACGATGGCAGCCGGTAAGATGAAGTGCGAGAGTGCGAAGGTGCGAGAGTGCGAAAGTGATGCTCCGCGCACCTGAACACTGTCGATGGAGCACGGCCCCGCGCGTCGCGATGACGTGCGGGGCCGCCGCGTTGTGGCGATCGGCGGCGCGGAGGTTGCTCGCCCGTCCGGCGGAGATGCCGGTTCCACCACGACGGAGGTACTTCATGCGTCCGCTGATCGTCCTCGCCGTGCTTCTCATCGCCACCGCCGGCTCGCCGATGCGATCCGCCGCGCAGGAGATCGCGCCGGGGACGCGCGTGCGCATCTGGCTCACCCCGCAGCGCGACGTGGAGGGCTACACGCCGGCGCAGGTGCTGCGCGGCACGCTGCTGTCGGAGAGCGCGGACTCGCTGACGCTGCAGCTTCACCCCGCGACGAGCGCGGTGAGCGTCGCGCGGCTGGCGGTGCGGCGGATCGACGTGAGCCGCGGCGTGCCCAGCCGCACCGCCAGCGCGGCGCTGGGCGCGGTGGGCGGCGCGTTCGCCGGTGCGACGTACGGGCTGCTCTTCGACCCACTGGACGACCGGAGCACGGGCGAGAACGTGCTGATCGGCGCCGGCGGCGGCGCGGTGTTCGGGCTGGTGGTGGGCGCGCTCTTCCCCAGCGAACGCTGGCACCGCGTGCGCATCCCCCGCGGCGTGAGCCTTGCGCCCGCGGCGGACGGCGGGGCCGCGGTGGGCGTCCGCATCGTGAGGTGACGCGCCGGGCACGGGCGGGGCGGGATGCGAATCATCCCCCATCTCCCTGCTTCTTCGCCGTCCCGCCGCGAAGGCTAGCCCGGTTGACACTGCGCGACGCGTGGGGATAGATTTCCCCATGGAACACCCGATTCGACTGACGACGCCCGCCGTCTCCTCCCGCAAGGGAACGCGAGACCGGCGGGCGCTGCGCATTCAGGAGGCACCGTGAGCGATTCCCCCGTGCCCGCCGCACGCTTTGCCGGCGAGGGGCTGACCTTCGACGACGTGCTGCTGGTCCCGCGCCACTCGCTGGTGCACCCGTCGGAGACCAGCGTCCGCACCCGCCTGACCCGGCGGATCGACCTGGCCATCCCGCTGGTCTCGGCGGCCATGGACACGGTCACCGAGAGCCGCATGGCCATCACCATGGCCCGCGAGGGCGGCATCGGCATCATCCACAAGAACATGCCCATCGACCGGCAGGCGAAGGAGGTCGACCGGGTGAAGCGCTCGGAGAGCGGGATGATCTCCGACCCCTTCCACACGCGCCCCGACTCCACGCTGCGCCACCTGCTGGGGAAGATGGAGCAGTACGGGGTGAGCGGCGCGCCGGTGGTGGACGAGAACGACCGGGTGATCGGCATCGTCACCAACCGCGACGTGCAGTTCGAGACCGACCTGGACCGCCCGGTGCGCGAGCTGATGACGGGCGCCGACCGGCTGGTGACGGCCCCCGTGGGGACCTCGCTGGACGAGGCGGTGAAGCTGCTGCACGCGCGGCGCATCGAGAAGCTGCCGATCGTGGACGAGAACGGCGTGCTGCGCGGCCTGATCACCGTAAAGGACGTGCGCAAGCGGGCGCAGTTCCCCAACGCCTGCAAGGACGAGCAGGGCCGCCTGCGCGTGGGCGCGGCCATCGGCGTCTCCGCGCGCGACGTGGACCGGGCGCGCGCGCTGGTGCAGGCGGGGGTCGATGTGCTGGTGATCGACACCGCGCACGGCCACAGCGAGGGCGTGCTCCAGGCGGTGGGCCGGATGCGCGAGGCCTTCCCCGACGTGCAGATCATCGCCGGCAACATCGCCACCAGGGACGGGGCGGCGGCGCTGGTGGCGCGCGGGGTGGACGCGGTGAAGGTGGGCGTGGGCCCCGGCTCCATCTGCACCACGCGCGTGGTGACGGGGATCGGCGTCCCGCAGCTGACCGCGGTGCTCGAGGCGGTGGCCGGCGCCGGCGACATTCCCATCATCGCCGACGGCGGCATCAAGTACAGCGGCGACGTGGTGAAGGCGCTGGCCGCGGGCGCGCACAGCGTGATGATGGGATCGATGCTGGCGGGAACGGAGGAGAGCCCGGGAGAGAGCTTCCTGCTGGAGGGCCGGCGCTTCAAGACCATCCGGGGGATGGGGAGCCTGGGAGCGATGGCCGAGGGCTCGGCGGACCGCTACTTCCAGGACCCCAGCACCGCCGACGCGCGCAAGTTCGTCCCCGAGGGAATCGAGGGGCGCGTGCCGTACAAGGGCGCGGCGTCGGACACCATCTACCAGCTGGTGGGCGGCCTGCGCTCGGGGATGGGCTACCTGGGGTGCGCGGACATCGAGGAGCTGCGCACGCGGCCGCAGTTCATGCGCATCACCGGCGGCGGCCTGCGCGAGAGCCACCCGCACGACGTGACGATCACGCGCGAGGCGCCGAACTACCACGCGTGAACCGAAGTGCGTGAGTGCGGAAGTGCGGAAGTGCGTTGGGTCCGCGCGAAACCAGCGCA
>NZ_DATIND010000002.1 GCF_035474595.1 Longimicrobium sp. | reverse complement strand
ACCCCTGGTCTTGGACACGCTGAATCCGGCCACGGCCGGGGAAGCGAGAAGATCCACGATCATGGCCCGTAAGACCTACTCCGAGGAGTTCCGCCGCCAGGCGGTCGAGCTCTACCGGTCCACTCCCGGCGCCACGCTGCGGGGGATCGCGATCGATCTGGGGATCACCCGGGGCACCCTCACCGCCTGGGTTGCCGCGCTTGACCCGGACCCGACGACCGGCACGACCGGCGCCGCCGCGCCCGCTGCCGGCGGTGGGGCCACCCGGCCACGGCCGGGCTCGCCGCAGGCCGAGCTGGCCGCGTTGCAGGCCCGGGTCGCGGCGTTGGAGACCGAGAACACCCTGCTGGCCACCGAGCGGGACATCCTGCGCCAGGCGGCCAAGTATTTCGCCGGGGAGACGCGCTGGTGACCCGCTTCCAGTTCGTCGCTGATCACCGGGACGCCTTCGAGGTGAAGCGGCTGTGCGAGATCGTCGATGTGGCGCGCTCGTCGTTCTATGCGTGGCTGGCCGCCGCCCCGACCCGCGCTGCCCGCGCTGGTCACGACGCTGCCCTGGCGAAGCGGATCCGCGCGATCCACGACACCGACACCGCCCAAGGCGTGCCGCGGATCACCGCCGAGCTCAACGACGGCGTCCCACTCGGGGCGCGGGTGAACCACAAGCGCGTCGCCCGGGTCATGCGCCAGGAGCAGATCGCCGGGCTGCGGCTGCGGCGCCGGGTGCGCACCACCGTGCCCGACCCGGCCGAGCAGCGTGTGCCCGACCTGCTGGGCCGTGACTTCACCGCCGAGGCGCCCAACCAGCGCTACGTCGGCGACATCACCTACTTGCCGATCGCCGACGGGACGAATCTCTACCTGGCCACCGTGATCGACTGCTACTCCCGGCGGCTGGCCGGGTGGGCGATCGCCGAGCACATGCGCACCGACCTGATCATCGACGCGCTGTCGATGGCCCGCGACACCCGCGGCTGGCTGGCGGGGGCGATCTTCCACAGCGATCACGGGGCCCAGTACGCCTCGAAGGCCTTCGCCCAGCTGTGCGCCGAGTGGGGCGTCACGCAGTCGATGGGTGCGGTCGGGACGAGCGCAGACAACGCGCTGGCCGAGTCGTTCAACGCCACGCTCAAACGCGAGACCCTCCGCGGCGGGCGCACCTGGCCCGACTCGGCGATCTGTCGCCGCGAGGTGTTCCGGTGGGTAACCCGCTACAACACTCGCCGCCGCCACTCGTGGTGCGGCCAGCAAGCCCCGATCACTTACGAGCAGCAGCACGCCCCTACGCTGCGGCTCGCCGCGTAATCGACCACCCCGTGTCCACTATCCGGGGGTAAGGCCCCAGCACCTGCCGCTCACCTCCAGGCGTCGATCCGACGAACTCCTGTTGCGCTGTGGGAATCGACGCATTGCCCCGGGCGAGACGTGCTCGTCGCCGAGCCATGACGCACAGATCATCCGGCCGTCGCTGGGGGCGTCGGCTCGCCCGCTGATGGGGTGGAGCGGCCCAGCACGCTGGCCGCGCCGGCCA
>NZ_DATIND010000001.1 GCF_035474595.1 Longimicrobium sp. | reverse complement strand
TAGAAGAAGATCAGGTTAAGCGCCAGCGTCATCGCCAGCACCACCACCGCGAGCGGGCCGGGCCGCCGGAACCAGGGCTCGCCCTCGTCCTTCGGCCGCTCGGTGAGCGAGTACACCAGCCCGCGCAGCTCCTCCGCCGGCCGCGGCTTCGTCAGCAGGCTCACCACGATCGTCACCACGAAGCAGGTGGTCCACGCCCAGATCGCGGTCCAGAAGTTCTGCGCCATCTCGCTGGGATAGGTGTGCATCACGCTCAGCCAGCCGCCCTTGATCCCCACGCCGGAGCCGGCCGGCAGAGAGAGCCCGTGGTGCACCGCCGCCGCCAGCGTCCCCGAGAGCAGGCCGGTGAAGGCGCCGTGCCCCGTGGTCCGCCGCCAGAACATCCCCAGCAGGAAGGTCGCGAACAGCGGGGCGTTCACGAAGGCGAACACCAGCTGCAGCATGTCCATGATGTTGTTGAACTGCGTCGTCGCGTATGCGGTGGCGACGGAGAGCGCGATCCCGAACACCGTGGCCGCGCGGCCCATCCACAGGTAGTGCGCGTCGCTCTCGCCCTTGCGGATGTACGCCTGGTAGATGTCGTACGTCCACACCGTGTTGAACGCCGTCACGTTCCCGGCCATCCCGCTCATGAACGACGCCATCAGCGCGGTCAGCCCCAGCCCCAGCATCCCCGGCGGAAAGTAGTGGCCCAGCATCATGGGGATGGAAAGGTCGTAGTTCAGCGTTCCGTCGGCCTTCGCCGGCAGCGCGAACCCGCTCGTCCCCGAGCGCGTGGTCAGCGCGATCGCGATCATCCCCGGCAAAATCACCAGCGCGGGAAAGAGCATCTTGGGGAAGGCGGCGATCAGCGGCGTCCGCCGCGCGGCCGACATCGAATCCGCCGCCATCGCCCGCTGCACGACCAGGAAGTCCGTCGTCCAGTAGCCGAAGGAAAGGACGAAGCCCAGCCCCATCACCAGCCCGAACCACTCCACCCCCATCGGGTTGGCGGCGGCGCTCCCCATGTGCCGCCAGCTCTCGGTGTACGCGCCCGCCGCGAAGCCGTTGTGCGTGGCCGTCTCAGCCAGCCGCTGCGTCAGCCCGTGCCATCCCCCCACGTCCCGCAGCCCCAGGAAGACCAGGGGGATGAAGCCGGCCACGATGAGGAAGAACTGCAGCACCTCGTTGTAGATGGCGCTCGTCAGCCCGCCCAGGAAGATGTAGAGAAGGACGATGACGGCCGAAACCAGCACGCTGAAGTTGAAGTCCCAGCCGAGAAGGACGCCGAGCAGCAGGCCCATGGCGTACATGGAGATGCCCGACGAGAACACCGTCATCACCGCGAACGACACGGCGTTCAGCCCGCGCGTCTTCTCGTCGAAGCGCAGCCGCAGGTACTCGGGGACCGAGCGGGCGCGCGAGCCGTAGTAGAACGGCATCATGAACACGCCCACGAACACCATGGCGGGGATGGCGCCCACCCAGTAGAAGTGGCTGGTGGCGATCCCGTACTTGGCCCCCGACGCCGCCATCCCGATCACCTCCTGCGCCCCCAGGTTGGCCGAGAGAAAGGCCAGCCCCGCCACCCACGCCGGGATCGACCGCCCCGAGAGGAAGAAGTCGGTGGACGACTTCATGTGGCGCTTCAGCGCCGCCCCGATCCCCACCACGAAGGCGAAGTACAGGGCCAGGATGACGTAGTCGATCGTATGCAGCTGGATCGTCACGGAGGTCCCGGTGGGTTGGGGGATGGGGCCTGCCGCTCCGCGGGTGGGCCGCGGGCGCGCCGGAGGGGGATTCCAGGTCCGGCCGGTTCCGCCGGGCCGATGCCGCCGCGGGGGACGCGAGGCACCGGCTCCGCGCGGGGGATCGGCGCGGGACGATTTGTCAGCGATCTTAACAAAGATGATGCGCAGAATAAGACGCGCAAATCCGCTCCGCAAGCCCTTTTCGCCGCCTCCGCCCCGCCCCGGCGGAGGGGGGCGAAACGCGAGACGACTTGCTCCACAAGGTTTTGGCGGCCATCTTTGGGCGGCCCGGCCAGCCCCGCGAGCCGGCGCGGATTCCGGCCGGCACGCGCGTCTCCGCCGCCTCCGCCGGCGCCCGTTCCACCCGCGGCCGGCCCGCGCCGCCGAATTGGGACGGCGGACTGACAAAATCGCGCCCGCGCGTTTCCGGCGGGCACCGGGCCGGTCCCCGAGCGGTTCACCCACCTGACCCCGTCCGCCGTGCGAAAGATCGACCCGCGCAACTTCCAGCGTGCCACGCGCACGACCACCAAGGAGATCAACCGCCAGATCGTCCTGAACCTGGTGCGCGAGTACCAGCCCATCTCGCGCGCCGACCTGGCGCGGCGGATGGAGGTGGCGCGCGGGATCGTGACCCCGCTGGTGAACGAGCTGATCGAGCAGGGGCTGCTGGCCGAGGGCGCCACCGGCGCGTCGCCCCGCGGGCGCAAGCCCACGCTCCTGCACGTCCGCGCGCACGACCGCCTGGCCGTGGCCATCGACGTGCGGCTGTCGGAGACGCAGATCATGCTGGCCGACTTCAGCGGCCGCGCGCTCTCCACCGAGCTGCTGTCCACCCCCGCGCGGCCCGACGAGCTGGTGGAGGCGCTGGCCGCGCGCATCCAGCGCCTGCTCGAGGCGCACGCCGCAGAGGGCGTGTGCCAGGGGATCGGCCTCGTCGTCCCGGGGATGGTGGACCGCGCGACGGGGCGGCTGCTGAACGCGCCCACGCTGGGGTGGCGCGACGTGGACCTGCGCTGCGCACTGGAGAAGGCGGTCGGCCTCCCCGTCCACGTCGAGCGCGACGCCGTGGCCTGCGCGCTGGCGCAGATGTGGATGGGCCAGGGCGCGGAGAACGGCACCGACAGCTTCGCCTACGTCACCTTCTCCGACGGCGTGGGCGCGGGGCTGGTGATGGGCGGCCACCTGGTGCGCGGCCACCGCGACGCCGCCGGCGAGTTCGGCCACATCCCCCTCTCGCTCGACGGCCCCGCCTGCCTCTGCGGCTCGCACGGCTGCTGGGAGGCGTACACCTCCAACCCCGCCATCGTCGCCCGCTACCTGGGGCGCGAGCTGGCCACGCGTGAGAGCTACGCGCAGGTGCGCGAGACGCGCCTGACCGTGGCCGACGTGATCGCCCGCGCCCGCGCGGGCGACGCGGCGGCGCGGGCGGCGCTGGAGGCGACGGGCCGCTACGTGGGCCTGGGCCTCGCGGCGATCGTGAACGCGCTGAACCCCGCGCGCATCGTGGTGGGCGGCGAGATCGCGGCGGGGTGGGACCTGATCCGGCCGCAGGTGGTGGCCGCGCTGGCCGAGCGCACGCTCACGCAGGGCACCGCCGCGACGCCCGTCATCCCCGAGCCGCACGACCCGCAGACGCGACTCCGCGGCGCCGCGGCCCTGGTGGTCGCGCCGATCTTCGCCGCGCCGAACATCGGCTGAACGGCAGGGGACAGGGGACAGGGCAAAAGAAGCAGAGCAGCGGGAGATCTCCTCCGCTGCTCTGCTTCTTTGCGTGGGCCCCATCTTTCATCTCCCCGGCAGCCGCCGCTTCCTCCGGGGCGATTCGGTGCGGTACTGCGTCACCAGCCCCGCGGTCAGGACCAGGAGACCGATCCCGGCGGCGATCGCGACGACGAGCCAGAACGTTCCCGCGCCGAACATCGCCATCATCCCGGCCACCAGCGCGACGGAGCCGAGCACCACGTAGAGCCCCACCGTCATCAGCAGGCTCACGCCGCGGGCGATCGCGCCCTCGGGCCCGCCCTCCCCATCCGGCTTCAGGACCGACGGCCGCTTGCCTGGGGGACGAGGCTGCTCGTTCATCGGGAGATTCATTCGGGGGAAGGAACGTGAGCCGCGCATGCCGCGCCGCGGACCCGGTTCGATGGCGGAAGGGCTGGCATCCCATTCCGTATTCCGCCATAATCTTCAGGAGCGGCCGGGGGGGGCCCTGCCCTCCGGTTCCGCTCCGCCTTCTCGCTGCCGCCACCGTGGCGGCGGCGACTCATTCTTCCCGAGGTGCCACGATGAACCGCAAGCTTCGCCTGGACCTGGATCAGCTCACCGTCGACTCCTTTGCCGTGTCCGCGCGCCTGGAAGGTGCCGGCACGGTGCGCGCGCAAGGTGAAGTTCCGCCCCAGGAGCCGGTCAGCGACTACGACGGCGTGTGCAACACCTACCAGGCGTCGTGCAACGGCTCGTGCGCCAGTTGCGTGAACACCTGCTGGAACACCTGCGGCAACACCTGCGCGTCGTGCAACTTCACGTGCCAGCTCAGCTGTCACAGCGTCTGCTATGAGCCCGCCACCGCCGAGGCCGACGGCTGCTACTGAGCAGTCTCTCCCCGCGACGGAGCCGTTCGTCCGGCGTCCAGGAAGCAGAGGCAGCAGAGACGCGGTCGTTCTCTGCTGCCTCTGCTCGTCTGCGTGAGACTTCTTTCCTTCTTCAAACGCACTTCCGCACTTCCGCACTTCCGCACTTCCGCACTTCCGCACTTCCGCACTTCCGCACTTCCGCACTTCCGCACTTCCGCACTTCTCCTATGACGGCCTCGCCAGCTCCCCTCGCGGCGCCGAGCGGATCTCCGTGCGCGGGCCGATGTCGAAGTCGAAGATGGTGCTGGGGAGCGCCACGGTGCAGCAGACGTTGGGGTGCTCCAGCATGCAGCTGATGCGGCCCTGCACCGGCGCGGCTGCCAGCAGCACGTACGCCTGCTCGCCGGTGAAGCCGTAGCGCTGCAGGTGGCGGATGGCGTGGCGGCAGGCCATCCGGTACGCCACCCACACGTCCAGGTAGTGCTGCGTGTCGTTCTCGTCGACCGAGATCCCCTGGAAGGTCACGTACTCGGAGTATCCGCGCTCCACCGGCGCCGGCTCGAACACCGGGCTGGTGATCCCCGTACGGTTGATCCCGTCGGGCATCAGGTCCACGTGCAGGTCGATGTAGCCGGCCATCTTCACCCCGCCCAGCCCGGTGATCTTCCCATCCCCCTGGCTGAACTGCAGGTCGCCCACCGAGAGGTTGGCGCCCTCCACGTACACGGGAAGGTAGGCGCGCGAGCCGCGGGCCAGCTCCTTCACGTCCAGGTTGCCGCCGTTCTCGCGCGCCGCCCAGGTGCGCGCCGCCTCGCCGGCCACGCGCTCGGCGTGCGCCGCCTCCAGCATCCCCATCAGCGCGCCGCCGGCCTGCGGCACCGCGGTTCCCCAGGTGAAGTGCCCGCCGTGCGTGGAGGCCACCTTCAGCTCGCGCCGGTTCCACCGCGCCAGCCGCTCGGGCGAGGGCGCGCACCCGATCGTCCCCGGGTGCGGGAGCGCGGCGAAGCGCACGTCCTGCACGTGGCGGCTGGTGGCGTAGATGCCGTTCAGGTCCCAGATCGCCTTGCGCGCCTCGGGGTACTCGTCGGTCAGCAGCCCCGTGCCCGTCTGCCGGTCCAGGATCCCCGTGAACCCCCACTCGGCGCCCGAGAGCGGGCCGATGTCGAGGATGTCCACCACCAGCAGGTCGCCGGGGCGCGCGCCGTTCACCGCCACCGGGCCGCTCAGGTAGTGCAGCTGGGAAAGGTCGAGCTCGCGGACGTCGTCGGCCGAGTCGCTGTTCACGATCTGGCCGCCCGACAGGTCCAGGCACTCCAGCCGGAACACCGCGCCCGGGTCCACCGACGCGACTGGGGGGATGTCGGGATGCCAGCGGTTGTGGGGACGCGGGTACTGCTCTTCGGGCGGGCGCCGCAGGTCGACGCCGATCAGGGTGGTCGGCACGCATCACCTCCGCGGCCCCGGGGGCCCGGGGCGACGGCTGCACGGGAAGATGGAGGCCCGGCGGCGGGTGCCGGGCGGGGGAGACTCAGGGCTCGCCGCCGGCGGGCGGCTCGGCGGCAGGCATCGCGTTCGCGCCGAAGCGCCGCGACGCGTCGTCCAGCGCCTGCCGCAGCCGCTCGATGGCGTCGCAGGCGCCGCGCAGGTACGGGTCGCCGTCGGGCGCCTGCTCGCGCTCGCGGGGGCCCTCGCCGGTCAGCAGCCAGTGTCCGTTCACCCGCAGCGCGCCGGGAAGCCGCAGCATTACGTCGCCGTTGGGCACGCGGCCGCGGGTGAACCACTCGCTGACGGTGGCCACGCCGACGCCCAGCTCGCGCGCCAGGTCGGCCTGCGACAGCTCCCGGTCGTCCAGCACCTGGCGCAGCCGCTCGAAGAACGCCGAGAGCTCTACCGCCTTTCGGCGTGCTGGGCCGGTACTCAGTTCGGAAGGCAGCACTCCACCTCGGGCGAACGGGGTTCCCTGCTCAGAACGCATCTCGCGCCCTTGCAAGGATTTAGCCGCTGCGCCAGAGAAGCCGTCCGGATCGCCGCTCCGGAGCGTGCCACCTTCGGCAAGCCGAACCGTGTTTGACATGTCGAACACAGCGTAGCAAATTGGCGCGACCCCGGCAAGGGATTTGCCGCGGTTTGTTTCCGTCCCGTCCCGCCCTCTCCCCGGGGACCATACCGCCGTGAGCCGAACCATCCTGCTCGTCGAAGACCACGAAGACAACCGCATCGTCTACCGCACGATGCTGGAGCACTTCGGCTACACCGTGATCCTGGCCGGCGACGGCGGCGAGGGGGTGCGCCTGGCCCGCGAGAGGCTTCCGGATCTGATCCTGATGGACGTCTCCATCCCCGTGATGGACGGCTGGGAGGCCACCCGCACCCTCAAGGCCGACCCCGCCACGGCGAAGATCCCGATCATCGCCCTGACCGCGCACGCGCTCGTCACCGACCGCCAGCGCGCCGACGAGGTGGGGTGCGACGGCTATCTCGCCAAGCCGGTGGAGCCCCGCCGCGTCCTGGAAGAGGTCCGCCGCTTCCTGGGCGACGAGGTCTGACCGGGCGCGCGCCGGGCACCTTGCAGGAACGGCGCCGCTGTCCACACAGCAGGTGAAGGGGGATGAAGATGCGGCTCGCGGAGATTTCTCGCGAGCCGCTTCGCGTTGGGTTTCGGGAGATGCGGAGGCAACGCATCCGGCGGGGAGAAAGGCGAATGAATTCGCGGGCAACAACAGCACAAAGTCCCTGCGGACTGCGGCCCCGTCTTCCCTGCGACCGACTGGAGATCGTGCATCCTCGGAGCGCGGCGGTCAGCGGCGCAGCTCGATGGGGACCTCGTCGAGCCAGCCCGCGTCCAGCACGCCCCAGAAGCCGATCAGGATCGCCTCCGCGGCGTCGTGGCGGAGCGAGGTGGGGCGCGGCGCGCCGGACCAGTCGATGATGCGGCGCGCGAGGCCGTCGGCCGTGGTCTTGGCCTGCGCGCCGGTGCGCTGCTCGCGCGGATACAGCAGCGCGCGCCGCCACTCCTCCGCGCCGATGCGGCGCACGGGCAGGTGCCGCCGCGCCGCCTCGCGCTCCCACACGTCCGCCAGCGGGCCGCCGCCCTCGATCACCACCCACGCCAGGTCGCGCTCCGCGTCCAGCAGCGCGGGAACGGCGCGCCTGAGCCGCGCCGCGCTGCCGAAGTTCTGCGAGCGGTAGCGCAGCAGCCGCCCGTCCGCGCCGTACAGCGCCAGCCCCGTCCGCACGCCCAGGTCCACCGCCAGAAGCGTCTGCATGCGGCGTCGCCGGGCAAGGAGCCTGCCTCGCGCGCGGCACCATCACCGGGTACCCGGAATGGAATTCCGGGGCAACAAAGGCACCAAGTCCCTCCGGGACTGCACCCGGGCATCGGCCGCCGGGGCAACCCTCGGCGCGGCGCCCGCGCCCGCGCCTGCCCCGCGCGGGATGCGGAGGCCGCAGTCCCGCAGGGACTTTGTGCTCTTGTTGCCCGCCAATTTCATTGGCGGGTGGCTGGCCAACTGTTGCCAACTCCATTGGCAGGTACGGCGATGACGTTCTTGCCCGCGGGCGCTACCGCGGATATCCTGCCACCCATCCCCGTCCCCCAAACCGCCCGCCCCCGCCACAAAGGACGATGATCGAGAACGTCTCCGACACCGCGCGCTGGGTGGCCGTCTACCGGGCGATGGAAACGGAGCGGCCCGACGCGCACTTCCGCGATCCGTGGGCGCGCCGGCTGGCCGGCGAGCGCGGCGAGGCCATCATGCGATCGATGCCGCGCGGCCGGCAGATGTCGTGGCCCATGGTCGTGCGCACGCAGGTGTTCGACGAGATCATCCTCGACGCCGTCCGCAACCGCGGCGTGGACCTGGTGCTGAACCTGGCCGCCGGGCTGGACGTGCGCGCCTGGCGCCTGGAGCTGCCGCCGGAGCTGCGCTGGGTCGACGTCGATCTCCCCGGCATCGTCGAATACAAGTCGGGGGTGATGCGGGACGAGACGCCCCGCTGCCGCTACCAGGCCATTGCCGCCGACCTGGCGGATGCGGACGCGCGCGCGGAGGTGCTGGCGCGCGTGGCCGGGGGGTCGCGGCAGGCGCTGGTCGTCACCGAGGGGCTGCTCGTCTACCTCGCCGACGCGGACGTGGACGGGCTGGCGGCGGCGCTGCACGCGCAGCCGCCGCTGCGCTGGTGGCTCACGGACCTGGCCAGCCCCGGGCTGATGAAGTGGATGCAGAAGCGCTGGGGCAAGCAGGTGAGCGACGGCAACGCCCCCTTCCGCTTCGCGCCGGCGGCGGGAGCGGGCTTCTTCGCGCGCCACGGCTGGCGCGAGGCGGAGTGGCGCAGCACGCTGGAGGACGCGCACCGGCTGCGGCGGGAGATGCCGATGGCGTGGCTCTGGCGCTTCCTGGGCCGCCTCTCGACGCCGGCCCGGCGCGAGGAGTTCCGCCGCTTCTCCGGCACCCTGCTGCTGGAGCGCGCCTGAGCGCACGCAAATCTCCACCGGACAACCCCATGGGAAGCAGAGACCCGCGCGTCGACGCCTACATCGACAAATCGGCCGACTTCGCCAGGCCGATCCTGACACACCTGCGCGACCTGGTGCACGCCACGGTTCCCGAGGTGACGGAGGACCTGAAGTGGGGGATGCCTTCGTTCATGTACAAGGGAATCCTGTGCGGCCTCGCGGCGTTCAAGGAGCACGCCGCGTTCAGCTTCTGGAAGCACGGGCTGATTTTCGGCACCGACCGTCCCGAGGACGCCATGGGCAGCTTCGGCCGCATCACGAAGCTCTCCGACCTGCCGCCCGACGACGTGCTCGCCGGCCATCTCCGCGAGGCGAAGCGGCTGAACGACGAGGGGGTGAAGGCGCCGCGCCGCGAGAAGCCGCCGGAGGAGCGGAAGGAGCCCGCCGTCCCCGACGACCTGCTGGCCGCGCTGGAAACGAACTCCGCCGCGATGGAGCACTTCCACGCCTTCTCGCCCAGCAAGCGCAAGGACTATGTCGAGTGGATCACCGAGGCCAAGTCCGACGCCACGCGCGAGAAGCGCCTCGACACCGCCGTCGAATGGATCGCCGAGGGCAAGGGCCGCAACTGGAAGTACGAGCGGAAGTGATTCGGGGAGGATGAGAATGAGGAGGGCTCCCTTGATCGGGAGCCCTCGTTTCTGATGCCTGTTCAGCGACCGAACATGCGTGTGAGGACGTCCAGCACTCGCCGGCCCGTCAACTCGTCAAGTTCGCCGAGGTGCTGAAGCAGGCGACTCTTGTCCACGGTGCGGATCTGGTCGAGCGCCACCTTTCCGATCTTGCCATCGAAAGCGCAAGCCACGCGCGTCGGGTACGCCTGACCGCCCGTCGTCATCGGCGCGATAATGACCGTCCGCAGCCGTCGATTCATCTCGTTGGGGGAGATGATGACGCAGGGCCGCGCCTTCTGGATCTCGCTACCGACGGTCGGATCCAACCGGGATCGATACACGTCGAAGCGGTTCAATCCCACTCCCATTCTTCATCGTCCCACGACGAACTGCCGAGCTGGTCGCCGTCGAGCAGGACGTCGTCACCGTTCGCGTGCATCAGCTCGAACGCCTCTTCCCATCCCGCTCTCGGATTCTCGGGCGCACGAAGGACGATGTGGCCATCCGCGACCTCGAGCTCCACCTCCTCGCCCAGGCCGCTCTGGTCCAGCACTGCCTTGGGGATGCGAATCCCCTGCGAGTTCCCGATCCGAATGATGCGTGCTCTCATCTCACACCTCCTGGTACCTACAATGTAAGCACCACATCCTCGGGATTCAACCGGCCGATCACACGCGAAAAGGAGCGACCGCGAACCGCCGAGTGGATCGCCGGGGCAAGATCGCAACCGGAAGTACGAGCGGAAGTGATTCGAGGCAGATAACAGGACGCCACTTACGAGCAGCGTAACCTCGATCGCCTCGTCCACCGCTCACCAGCCCCTCTCTTCGGGATCCCAGCCGAAGACCCTGACCATCGTCTCGCGGCCCGGCGAAGCGCGCCAAGACGCATCCGCATCTCTTCCTCTGAGATTTCCCCGTACTGCGCGCGGATACGAGCCTTCTGGAGCGCGGCGAGCGCCCGGTTCAGCGACGCAACGCGCTTCAGCTTTTCCGTGGGCGACATCCGGCGGTATCCCTCGTCGAGGAATTCCCGCGCCTCGGGCGAGGTGTCGGAGATGCCGGTGTGCTTCATCGGATTGTCGTGGTCGCCGGCGCCGCAAGCGCGCCGGTGCGCTCCTGGATGCTCTTCACCGTGCGGGCGCGGTTCTGGAGCGCGATGATGGCGTCGGCGGCGGCCTCGGCGGCGGAGGTGGTGGTGATGTACGGCACCTTGTAGGTGATGGCCGCGCGCCGCACCGCGTAGTCGTCGTACTGGCTCTTCTTCCCCAGCGGCGTGTTGATCAGCAGCGCCACGCTGCCGGAGATGATGTGGTCGGCCAGGTCCGGCCGCCCCTCGCCCACCTTGTACACCGGCTCGCAGGGGATGCCGCGCTGGCGGAAGTAGCGCGCCGTGCCGCCCGTGGCCATGATCTGGAACCCCAGGTCCGCCAGCCGCCGCGCCACCGGCGTGATCGTCTTCTTGTCGGGGTCGTTCACCGTGATCACCACGCGCCCCGACCGCGGCAGGTCCATCCCCGCGCTGGCCTGCGCCTTGGCGAACGCCATCCCGAAGCTGTCGTCGAAGCCCATCGCCTCGCCGGTCGAGCGCATCTCCGGGCCCAGCAGCGGGTCGATCTCCGGCAGCTTGTTGAAGGGGAAGACCGATTCCTTCACCGCGATCCCGCCCACCGGGATCTCGTCCGGCAGCCCGAAGTCCGCCAGCCGCTCGCCCACCATCAGCCGCGCGGCGATGCGCGCCAGCGGCACGCCGGTGGCCTTGGAGACGAAGGGCACGGTGCGCGAGGCGCGCGGGTTCACCTCGATCACGTACACGGTCCCCTCGAACACCGCGTACTGCACGTTGATCAGGCCGACCACGCCCAGCGAGAGCGCGAACCGCTTCGTCTGCTCGCGCATCTCGGCGATCTGGCGGTCGTCCAGCTTGTACGGCGGCAGCACGCAGGCGCTGTCGCCGGAGTGGATGCCGGCCTCCTCGATGTGCTGCATCACCCCGCCGATCACCACCGTCTCGCCGTCGCAGAGCGCGTCCACGTCGGCCTCGAAGGCGTCTTCCAGGAAGCGGTCGATCAGCACGGGGCGGTCGTGGCTGACGGCCACGGCGCGCTGGAAGTAGTCGCGCAGCCCCGGCTCGTCGTACACGATCTCCATCCCCCGCCCGCCCAGCACGTAGCTCGGGCGGAGGAGCACGGGATAGCCCACGCGCCCCGCGATCTCGGCGGCCTCGTCGGCCGAGACGGCCAGGCCGTTGGGCGGCTGCTGGATTCCCAGCTCGCGCGCCAGCGCCTCGAAGCGCTCGCGGTCCTCGGCGCGATCGATGGCCTCCACCGGCGTGCCGATGATGGGCACGCCCAGGCGCTCCAGCGGCTGCGCCAGCTTCAGCGGCGTCTGCCCGCCCAGCTGCACGATCACGCCCATCGGGTCCTCCAGCCGCACGATCTCGATCACGTCCTCCAGCGTCAGCGGCTCGAAGTACAGTTTGTCGCTCACGTCGAAGTCGGTCGACACCGTCTCGGGGTTGGAGTTCACCATGATGGTCTCCACCCCCGCGTCGCGCAGCGCCAGCGCGGCCTGCACGCAGCAGTAGTCGAACTCCACCCCCTGCCCGATGCGGTTGGGCCCGCTCCCCAGGATCACCACCTTCTTCCGGTCGGACCGGACCGATTCGTTCTCCTCGCCGTAGGTCGAGTAGAGATAGGGGGTCGCCGCCGGGAACTCGCCGGCGCAGGTGTCCACCATGTTGTAGACCGGGTGGATGCCCATCCCCCAGCGCCGCTCGCGCACCGCGTCCTCGCTCTCGCCGCGGAGGCGGGCGAGCTGCACGTCGCTGAACCCGTAGCGCTTCATCCGCAGCAGCTCGGTCCGGTCGACGTCCGGGAGCGCGCGATACTTCGCCTCGGCCTCGACCAGCGTGGCCAGCTCGGCCACGAACCAGGGGTCGATGTGCGTGAGCTGGTGGACTTCGTCGATCCCCATCCCCATCTCCAGCGCCCGCTTCATCACGTAATAGCGGTCGGGCGAGGGGCGGCGGAGCGCGGCGCGGATCGCCTCCACGTCGTCGGACTGCAGCCCGTCCTCGGCCAGCGTGGCGCCCGCGTCCCAGCCGAAGCGGCCGATCTCCAGCGCGCGGATGGCCTTCTGCCACGCCTGGCGGAAGGTGCGGCCGATGGCCATGCTCTCGCCCACGGCCTTCATCTGCACGCCCAGCGTGTTGTCGGCCGCGGGGAACTTCTCGAAGGCGAAGCGCGGGAACTTCACCACCACGTAATCGAGGACGGGCTCGAACGACGCCGGCGTGGTCTCGGTGATGGCGTTCGGCAGCTCGTCGAGCGAGTAGCCCACGGCCAGCTTGGCGCCGATGCGGGCGATGGGGTAGCCGGTGGCCTTGGACGCGAGCGCGGACGAGCGGGAGACGCGCGGGTTCATCTCCACGATGAGCATCTCGCCGTTCTTCGGGTTGACGGCGAACTGCACGTTGCACCCGCCTGCTTCGACGCCGATCTCGCGGATGATGGCGATGGCGGCGTCGCGCATCTTCTGGTACTCCACGTCGGTCAGCGTCTGCGCGGGGGCCACGGTGACGCTGTCGCCCGTGTGCACGCCCATGGCGTCGACGTTTTCGATGGAGCAGATGATGACCACGTTGTCGGCGTGGTCGCGCATCACCTCCAGCTCGAACTCCTTCCACCCGATGACGCTGCGGTCGATCAGCACCTCGTGCACGGGGGAGAGGTCGAGGCCGTGGCGGATCATCCCCTCGAACTCGGCGCGGTTGTAGGCGATGCCGCCGCCGGTGCCGCCCAGGGTGAAGCTGGGGCGGATGATGGCGGGGTAGCCCGTGTCCTCGACGATGCGCAGCGCCTCGTCCAGGCTGGTGGCGAAGCCGCCGTGCGGCACCTTCAGGCCGATGCGCGCCATGGCCTTGGCGAACTCGCTGCGGTCCTCGGCCATGCGGATGCTCTTGGCCTTCGCGCCGATCAGCTCCACGCCGTACTTGGCCAGCACGCCGCTGTCGTGCAGCTCGAGCGCGACGTTCAGCGCGGTCTGGCCGCCCATGGTGGGGAGGACGGCGTCGGGGCGCTCCTTGGCGATGACGAGCTCCACCCACTCGGGGGTGATGGGCTCGATGTAGGTGGCGTCGGCCAGGTCGGGGTCGGTCATGATCGTGGCCGGGTTGCTGTTGACCAGGATCACGCGGTACCCCTCCTCGCGCAGCGCGCGGACGGCCTGCGTCCCCGAGTAGTCGAACTCGGCCGCCTGCCCGATCACGATGGGCCCGCTGCCGAGGATGAGGATGCTCTGTAGGTCGGTCCGCTTGGGCATCGGCCTGTTTCGCTTGCGTCTGAGATGCGTGTGCTGCGCGCGTTCGCACGAGCGCCGGCCCGTCCCCGAGGGGCTGGGCCGGCGCAGGCGCGACGCGAGGGTAGTCGTCGGAGCGGGAATCTATGCGGTCGGGAACGGTGGGGAAAGTCTTTGCGAACACCGTGGCGTAGAGCGGTAAAGGCACGCTCGGCAACCTTGCAACCACGCGCATGCACAACAAGAATTACACGCTCCTGACCGCGAGCTTTCTCCCTTGACATCCAGCCACGAACTCCTTCCCATGAAATTCCCCCGATCACTGAGCGTGCTTTCTTCAACTGTCAGGCTATTCGAATTACTCGTTGGTGATGTGGCATATCCCCTACTGCCGATTCTCGCAGTGCTTTTCGTGGTAACCGCTTTTCACTTCGATCTGCCGTTTGGAATCTTCTACTTACCGGAATGGTCCTTTGCATCGATAATTTTTCTCGGATTGGCGATACGAACACGCGCTAAGAAAGCGGGCGGCAATGGCTTTGATTCGTGGTCCGCCCTCTTTCTCCTAATCATAATCGCGGCTGCGATGACATTGGCGGCGATTGAGATGGATGATCACATTGGTCGTCACTTCGATCAGGCAAATGCGCGGTATGTTACTGACGTTGTCCTAAACTCTCCTCGGCCTGCCACTGATACAGACTGGCTCCAGCTTCAGGAACGCGTGAAATCGCCCCCCGGGGCAGACGGTGCAGTTCTGGATCAGAATTTCCTTAGATCGCTTCAGATGGTGCTTTTCTGCCTTAGCACCATCTGCTTGTTCCTCACTCATCTGCGCGCTGAGGATCGAGGGTCGAAGCTTGCTCACGAAGAGACAGTAGGCACCCGGGGTGAACCGTCGTAACTGCCCGCGGCGAGAGAAACAATCCCAAGTACGTTGGATTGCAGGTGGGGAGATACGACGTAGTTCCGTCCACTTCGCCCAGCGCGCGGACGGCCTGCGTCCCCGAGCAGTCGAACTCGGCCGCCTGCCCGATCACGATGGGCCCGCTGCCGAGGATGAGGACCCTGTGGAGGTCGGTCCACCTGGGCATCGGCCTGTTTCGCCTGGCTGCTGGATGCGTGTGCTGCGCGCGTTCGCACGAGCGCCGGCGTGCTCGAGGGCTGGGCCGGCGCAGGCGGACGCGAGGATGTCAGTCGGAGCGGGAATCATACGGGGCTCTATTCGTCGGAAGGGCTCCCTCGACAGCAAGACCGCCTCTCGTTCAATAGCGCCGCCATGGAAGTCCGCAAAGTACGGAAAAATTCTCGGCCACGTCCATCCATACTGCCGGGCTGCGGGTGCTGCACTCGGCTCACCCGCCCACGCACCCAGAACCAGAAACCACCCATGTCTCGTTCACGCGTAAGCTGGATCGGGGCCCTCTTCCTGATGCTCTCAGCATTTTTGCATCCGGCCGCCGCGCAGCCCACTCAGATCGGGTACAGGGTCACGATCCCACGGATGACGATCCTGATGAAGCCGCTCGACCGCGCCGCGACTGCGGCCGACACCATCTCGTTGATGTGGGACTATGGGCCGAATCACGTCAACCCCAACCTTCGCGCCGGTGCGTTGGTCACCAGGACCGAGAAAGCCGATGACACGCTCGAGTTGAGTTACCCGTACAAACTGCCGACGGACGACTCGATCGCAGCCGGTCCCTCTCGCGCGCTCGCGTTCCCTGGTCACCGCGCTACCATCTACGTGGACGAAGAGCAACCCTCGCGCCTGCACGTGAACTTCTGGCCCCCAGTCAATCCCATTCCGCGGACAGACTCCCCGACGGTCCACCTCACACCCGAGGAGGTGCGGGACATCGACTACTACTTCCAGTTGAAGAACCGGCAGTCGCTGCAGTTTCGCTACCACGCTCGGACGATCGGCGCGGTCACGATCCCGATCCAGTACCGCCCCGGATACCGGGCGAATAACGGGCAGCAGATATCCGCGAGCGTGGGTACCGGCCTCACAACCGCTGTCTACGGCGGGTACACCTGGGGTAGAGTGCGCTACACGTACCTGAACCATGGTGACAACGAGATCCAGAAGGACTGGTCGATTACGCTCGGCGGATTTTTCGGCGCCTCAACGGTTGAGGTGGATTCGGCAACCAGCTTGTCGGCTGCGAAGCCCGTTACCAGTGAGACGAACGTGGGTGTTCTGTCGCCGGGGCTGACGGTGCTGGCAGGGTTCCGGGGCTTGGAGTTCGGACTCTTCGGAGGCGTGGATTTCGCGGTCGGCAGCGTGGCACACCAGTGGGACTACGACCGGCGGGCATGGCTCGGCTTGGGCGTGGGCTTCAACGTCTGGTCGCTGCTCGGAAAGTAACCCCCGTTAGCCGGCGCGCGCCTGCCCGATCACGATGGGCCCGCTGCCGAGGATGAGGATGCTGTGGAGGTCGGTCAGCTTGGGCACCGGCCTGTTTCGCTTGCGTCTGAGATGCGTGTGCTGCGCGCGTTCGCACGAGCGCCGGCCCATCCCCCCCGAGGGGCTGGGCCGGCGCAGGCGTGACGCGAGTGTGTCGGTCGGAGCGGGAATCTATGCGGCCGGGGGAGTGGAGGAAAGGTGAGGCAACTCCGCCACCGGCTTGTCGAACCAAAAACACCTGAATACCTTCTACATCTCCGCTGAACGCATGCGCGGTTTCCAACTTAGCCCCCGAACCGTACGTGACCACCCTTGAAGCAATCGGGTTGATTGGCGGGATTGCATCAATCGCAGGATTCATCTACGCGATTTACTATGCGCGTTCTGCGACCCGACGTAAGGAACTCCAGTTTGACGTAACGCCGGCAGTTCCGCTTGCTACTGCGCTGTCGCCTGACGATGAATTTTCGCTGTCTATCCGTTATCAGCGGAAAGGAGCAGAAGAGGAGATCATAGACAGTGCCTTCGTACGCTTCGTGCGGATTGCGAATCTTGGACGTGAACCCATTCGCAATTCGGATATCGCTCCGGCGAATCCCCTTCGTTTAGAAGTTCATAGCCCGCGCGTGCTCGACATTTCCGGGGCTGGCGTGCGGCGCGAGGTTACGAACTTTCGTGTGGTCGCTCCAGAGTTGCGAGCCGACGGCGGAACAGCACTCATACAATTCGACTTTCTCGACCATTTGGATGGTGGACTGGTAAAAGTACTCACTACCGCCCCGGGTGGTGAGATCAAGGTGTTAGGGGATGTAATCGGAATGCCTGAGGGGGTAAAATCGGCCTCTGAAGCCAAGTCTAGTGGTCTCCTCGACATAGTCGGATGTAGTCTTGGAATTGTTCTGCAGCTTGCTGCGTTGGTTCTTACTCCTCTGGTTTACCGTTGGACGACCGGAAGTTGGGATTATGTGTGGCTACTCGTCCTTCCCGTTCTGGCAGTCCTGCTTCCGGCTCTGCTCGTCTCCGTAATAGCATCTACGATCTGGCCGGACTCTGAGCCAAACTTTCCTACGGAGTTGGCACCGCCAAGGTGGTTCTTTGGGCGTCTCCGCTCATCTCGCATGCATTTGTATCCAGGGGATCCAGATGTTTATGGCTGGGGTGTGTCGATCGAACGCAACAAGCTCAAGGAGAAATCTTCGAGTGCATCCAAGGTACCCGAAGACTCGACCGCCGGCCTAGATCAGTCATCCTGACGGTAATCTGTCTCAGTCGAACTCGGCCGCCTGCCCGGTCACGATGGGCCCGCTGCCGAGGATCAGGATGCTATCGAGGCCGGTCCGCCTGGGCCCGCGCGGACGTACTCCGTGGTTCCGTAGAGTGCCTGGAGATCGTCAACACACCCGTCTCCATGCGTCGCGCAGGACTGGACTGGTGTTCGGAAGTTCCCACGGGGCGTCCGGGTTGGCGGGATGCTCGTGCACGATCTCGCCGGCCATCCGCTCACGGCTTTCCAGCCGCTGGAGGCGACGGCCGGGACAATCGAATCGATAGCGCATCTCCACCATGTCGTGCAAGGGCCCGAACCCGCTTGCCATTCCGTGCTGCGTGAGGAATTTGTACGTGATCCGGAGCCACGCTACGCGAACGCCGTTGCCTTCCTCGACAACGCTGTCCTTCAGGAAATAAAGCGTGTTGCCCACCGGATCGCGGTTCACGGGAGCCCAGGGATTACGCACTCGCTGCGCACGGCACTCCACAGCCGCGAACGTGAGCGACAGAACGAGCACGGGAAGGAGAGATTTCTTCATCGCGGAGCCCTTCGGTTGGAGGATCAAATGATTACCCGCAGGATAGGACGTGCTCAGCGGAACCACAATGAATACGCGTCCGCACCGGCGGACGGACTACGAGGATCACGGCGACCGGCGGCATGGTCGGAGCGGGAATCACTGTGGCAGGGCGGCGCGGGAAAGCGTGATCAGGCTGTGCACCACAATCCGCCACGATTACCATGAAAGCCAAGATCGACGCGACGCCCGGCGTCCAGCGGTCCGTAGGACTCGCATCCACTACAAGGAGGCGTCATGGCCTTCGCCGGCCACCTGGCCCAGGAATCCCCACCCCCGGATGAGTCCGCCTTCGCGCAATCGATCGCCGACCGGCTCAAGGCCAAGATCGTCAAGGAGAACCCCACCGGAATCATGCGGCGCGACGCGCATCCGAAGATGCACGGCGTCGTCAGGGCCGAATTCATCGTCGAGCCGGATCTGCCGGCGGATCTCCGGATCGGCATCTTCAAGGAGCCGAAGACGTATCCCGCCTGGATCCGGTTCTCCAACCAGAGCAACCGCATCTCCCCCGACAGCAAGCCCGACATTCGCGGCATGGCCATCAAGCTGATGGGCGTGCCGGGCGAGAAGCTGCTGGACGAGGAAAGGGACGAGCAGACGCAGGATTTCATCCTGATCAGCACCCCGGTGTTCGTCACTAAAGATGTCGAGGAATTCGACGGCCTGCTGAAGGCGATGGAGAGCGGCATCGTCGCGCAGCTGTGGTTCTACCTGACCCATTTGCGCATGACCCGGAACGTCCTCAAAGCCCTGAAGAAGTTCGGAAACCCCCTGCAGGTCCGCTATTTCAGCACGACGCCGTATCTCTGGGGCGACACCGCCGTCAAGTATTCCGCGATCCCGCGGGCCAGCGCCACCGATCCGATCCCCAAGCCCGCGGGGGACGATTTTCTCCGCAGGGCGATGGTCCGACAGCTGGAGGCGGGCGACGCCCGGTTCGACTTCGCGGTGCAACGTCGGACCGACGCCGGCACCATGCCCATCGAGGATCCCGGGAAGGAGTGGAGCGAAGCCGCGTCTCCATACAGGAAAGTCGCGTCGATCGTGATTCCGCGGCAGAGCTTCGACAGCGAGCGGCAGAGGGAGTTCGGCGAGAACCTGTCGTTCACTCCCTGGCACAGCCTGCCGGAGCACCGTCCGCTGGGCGGAGTGAATCGCGCGCGCAAGCTGGTGTATGCGTTCATCTCGACCTTCCGCCATCAGAAGAACGATGCCCCGAGAAGGGAACCGACAAGCTGGGAAATCCCGGAGTAATCCCAGCAGCGGCCGGCGGGCCGAAGCTCCGACGAACGGCGATCGGGCGGAGGTAGACGGTGTCGGCTTGGCCAGAATGGGGTGATGATCGTGGCCGGGTACCACAACCAACCTGAGGCTCACGCATGATCCGACAGGCGAGTGAAGAGGCCGATCCCGGCTTTCCGATCCGCGAGTCTTTTGTGGACTGCTGCGGCGATACCCACGAGTTCGTCATCGACTTCGCCCGCAGCGACGACCACCGGTTCCTCACGGCGGTGGAAGTCGCCGAGGATCCGGGTCGATTTGAATTCGCCGCAATGTCGGAATCCGATCCATACCTTGCGCTGGGACGGTTGAGACAGACGATCAGGCGCGAGCTGTCTACGCGGTATCTTCGGCTGGATGGCGGGCGGCTGGCACT
Source organism: Longimicrobium sp. (assembly GCF_035474595.1). Lineage (NCBI taxonomy): Bacteria > Pseudomonadati > Gemmatimonadota > Longimicrobiia > Longimicrobiales > Longimicrobiaceae > Longimicrobium > Longimicrobium sp. The sequence continues at coordinate 107,116 of NZ_DATIND010000001.1, read as the reverse complement.
GTCCCACGACGTGTTGAAGGGACGGATCGGCTACGGCGGCGTTGCAGCAGACGGGCGGTTCGTGAGCTTCGAGGACTGGGTGGAGCTGATCCAGACCTACGAAGGCTTCCACTTCTCGATTGAGATCTTCGACCCATACGATCTGTAACCGTGACGCAACCCGAGCCTGCGTTCGGAGAGATCGCCGACGCCGCGGCGTTGCAGGAGCGGCTGGGGCACGTCTACTGGATCGGGGGCGGGAGCGGCGCGGGCAAGTCGACCATCGCCCGGCGGGTGGCGGCGCGGCACGGGATGCGTGTCTACGCCACCGACGACGTGATGCCGGATCACGCGCGCCGCAGCACGCCTGGCGACTGCCCATTGCTGGCCGCGTTCGCCGCGATGGACATGGACGAGCGGTGGCTGAACCGGTCTCCGCGGACCATGCTGGAGACCTTCCACTGGTTCCAGGGCGAAGGCTTCCACTTCATCATCGAAGACCTCCTGCGCCTTCCCACGCGGCCGGGCGTGATCGTGGAGGGCTTCCGGCTGCTGCCGCGGCTGGTGAAGCCGCTGCTCGCCAATCCCCGTCACGCCGTCTGGTTGCTGCCGACACCCGAGTTCCGCCGGGCCGCGTTCGACAGCCGGGGCACGCTGTGGGAGATCGCCCGGAAGACCAGCGACCCGGACCGCGCGCTCGCCAACCTGCTCGAACGCGACCGGATGTTCACCGAGCGCCTGTACCAGGAGGCGGGGCGTCTGGACCTGCGGATGATCGCGGTCGATGCCACCATCTCCGAGGCCGAGCTGGCGGAACAGGTGACGGAGGCGTTCGGACTCTGAGTTCAGGGATCCTCAGGAACGCGGCTTCGCGGCCGCGAGCGCCGTCCGATCGTCGATGCATCACCCGACGTGTGTGCTCCGCTGTCCGAGCGGTGTCCGCGGCACCTCTCCGCGAGAGTTGCCGCCGGGCTGCAGGATGCGGCGGTGACTGGAACATTCGGCGTTGTTTTTGCCGCCCTCATGACTACAGAGCAGCTGTCACCCTTTGCCGAAGGAGCCGGAGATGCGCAAGCTGAAGCTGGACCTCGACGACCTGGCGGTGGAGTCGTTCGCGCCCGCGTCCGTGCGCAACGAATCGGGCGGCACCGTGCACGCGCACGACGCGACCAGGAACGCGAACACCTGCAACAACTTCTCTTGCCAGGCGGGATGCACCTTCCAGGAGTCCTGCTACAACCCTTGCGCGACGGGCTGAAGGCGGGGAACGCCGCCGCGCCGCGCACCTTCCGGCGCAGCGTTCGTCGGCGGCGCTATGCCCACGGGGTACGATGTGGCTGCGGCCCATGCACGCATGTACGCCAGTCGTGGCACGTTCTTCCGAATCGTAACAAAAAGAGGGCGCGGAAGGGAATCCTTCTCCGCGTCCTCTTCCGTTCCTCCCACGGTCCACGCGTAACTCCGCCCCCTCGCCGACGCAGGCGCTGCCGCCGAGCCGATGATTCCGCAGACCACGCGGACATGCTTCCAGGACCGTTCGCGGGACAAACTTGTCCCGCGCGACGATCATCTGGACCACGCCCGCCGCACCACGCCGGTGGGCCGCTCGAGTCCGCAAGTTGTGGAAGGACAAGCCATTGGGCCGTTTGGCACGCACGCGGAGAAACATCTGGATCGGGGCTTGGGTCGTGCACGTATGCCGGGCACGATGCCGCCGGCCGGCGGCTGGGCGCCTCTCGCGCTCCAATCCGCGATGCATCCCTGCGTCGCGCCGCCGGCAAACGCGGCCAGACCGGAACGGCTGCAGCTCCGCCGCACGTCGCTCCGGTGCCTTCCCCAGAGAGGTGCACATGAACGTCCCCTCCCCACGTCACTCACGCACGCTGTCCTGGATCACCCGGATCATCCTCGCCCTCCTGCTCGGCGGCATCGGGCAGGGACTGGTCGCGCACAACGCCGCGGCGCAGGACGTGTACTTCCGGCTACAGCTGAAGCACGGGGGCCAGTACCTGGACGCCGATCACTGCGGCTCGCCCATCTCGCTGAACCCGGGATCGGACTGGGAGGAGGGAGCGTGCCAGCTCTGGCGCTTCGTCCCCGCGGGCGGGGGATATTTCCGGCTCCAGCTGAAGCACGGCGGGCAGTACCTGGACGCGAACCACTGCACCTCCACCATGGGCCTGAACCCGGGGTCGGACTGGGAGGGCGGCGCGTGCCAGCTATGGAAGCTCGTTCCGGCCGGCGGCGGATACTACCGGCTCCAGCTGAAGCACGGAGGCCAGTACCTGGACGCGGTCCACTGCACCAACACGATGGGGCTGAACCCCGGCTCGGACTGGGAACAGGGCGCCTGCCAGCTCTGGCGGCTCGTCTCGGGCTGAGGGGGCCGTGAACGACGAGCGGCCCGGAGATCGCCTCGGGCCGCTCGTCGCTGGTAGTCCCTCGATCATCGCGCAGCACCCACCCGCCCACCCGGCCGGCTCGCGGCTCATCCACCTCCCGCATCGACCCGCCCGATCAAATTCCTTGCGCAGCCTGCCGCCGGACGCAATCCTCGTAACCCGCTGTTCTCACCGCATCCACGCCCACCGCGAGGGAGGAAACCGATGGCGAACGTCGACCAGACCATGATGAAGGTGCAGCGCATCCTGACGGGGCCGATGGGGCTTCGCATCTCGCTACAGGGGAGCTCGATCAGCGTGACCTTCACGGACGTGAGCACGCGCGTGAACGTGAGCGTCCAGGACTGGGGCGTGGACAAGAACGGCGATCCGCAGACGCTGGTCCAGCTCTCGTCCCCCATCCTCTGGGAGGTTCCTCCCACGCCGGAGCTGTTCGAGTGGATCGCCAGGCAGGGGGGCAACTACTACTTCGGGCACGTGGTGGCCTACGACGACAACGACGCCCCGGGAAAGCTGTTCCTGCTGATGTCGCACACGCTGCTGGGCGACTACCTGGACGAGGAGGAGCTGTCGTCGGCCATGTACGGCGTGCTGGGAACCGCCGACAAGCTGGACGACGAGCTGATGGGGAAGTTCGGCGGCAAGCGCCTGTCCGACTTCGCCTGAGGTGCGGCCATGATCCGCACGGTGATCCACGACGCGGCGATGTCGGCCGCCAAGGCGTACTCGCACGCCGCGGTGGAGCCGCGCCACGTCCTGTACGCGCTGGCCAAGCAGTTCCGCCAGCGCCCGGACTGCGAGGCGTGCTTCGCGCCCGCGAAGCGCTCGCTGGAGCCGGCGGGGAGCTCGTACGGGACGCCGTCCATCAGCGAAGCCGCCACCGCGATGCTCGACGCGCTGAAGACGGACGACGACGCGGTCGCCGCGCTGAAGCAGGCGTTCCCGGCGGGGGGCGAGGCCGGCGGGGGCGCGGCGGGGACGCAGACGGCCGACACGGCGCAGCAGGGGGCCAGCGTCGCGACCGACTCCGCCGCCGCGGCGAAGGAAGGGGAGACGATCGCCGAGATCCTGGCCGAGCTCGACGAGCTCACCGGGCTGGGGGCGGTGAAGGCCCAGGTGCGCAAGATCATCGCGGTGGTACAGGCGAACCGCGAGCGGGAGAAGGCGGGGCTGAAGGCCGTGCAGCCCGGCCTGCACCTGGTGTTCACCGGCCCGCCGGGGACGGGGAAGACGACGGTGGCGCGCATCGTGGCGCGGCTCTACGCCGCGGCCGGGGCGCTTCCCGGGGCGAAGTTCACCGAGGCCAGCCGCTCGGACCTGATCGCCGGGTACGTAGGCCAGACGGCGATCAAGACGCGCGAGGTGATCGACCGGACGAAGCCCGGCGTGCTCTTCATCGACGAGGCGTACTCGCTGACGCCCAGCAGCGGCGTGGACTTCGGCCACGAGGCCATCGCCACGCTGGTGAAGGCGATGGAGGACTTCCGCAGCCAGTTCGCGGTGATCGTGGCCGGGTACGAGGAGGAGATGAAGGAGTTCATCGGCTCCAACCCCGGCCTGCGCAGCCGCTTCAAGACGTACATCGACTTCCCCGACTACACCCCCGGGGAGCTGCGCGAGATCTTCGAGCGGATGGCGAAGGACGTGAACATCGGCCTGGCCCCCGGCGCCTGCGAGGCGGCGGAGCGGGTCTTCGCCCGCGCCACCGGGAAGCAGGACTTCGGCAACGCCCGGTTCGCCCGCTCGCTCTTCGAGCAGGCCTACGCGCGGATGGCCTCGCGCGCGGCGGTGGACGGCGCGGTGACGGTGGACGAGCTGACGGACCTGCTCGCCGAGGACATCGACGACGACCTGTCGATGCTGGCCCCGGACACGCGCCGCATCGGGTTCTGAGTCCCGCGGAGCCGGAATCGAACGAGGGCGCCCGGTCGGGAGCCCTCGTTCGTTTATCCACCGACATCCAACCCCGCGACCCTTCTCGTCATCCCGCGGCGTGTCGCATCGCCCGTTGCAGGATTCGCCATCACCCCCACCAGAACGCGGCGGCGATGATGCCGTAGAGGCCGATCAGCGCCACGCCCTCCAGCCAGATGGACTCGCCGTCGTAGACGATGAACGCGCTGACCACCGCGCTGAGCGCCATGGCGGCCACCAGCAGCGGCGGCATCACCAGCGTGAGCGGCGCGGGGGCCACGAAGATGCTGGCCAGCACCAGCATGGGCACCAGCGCCAGCGCGATCTGCAGCGAGCTGTTCAGGATCACGCTCATGGCGTAGTCGGGGCGGTTGCGGGCGGCCAGCTGAATGCCGACCACGTTCTCCACCGCGTTCCCCGCGATGGCCACTACCACCAGCCCGCTGAACGCCTCGGAGATGCCCAGCGTCTTCATGGCCGGGCTGAGCGCCTCCACGAACCAGTCGCTGACGAAGGCGGCGCCCACGCTGGCGCCCACCAGCACCGCGATGGCCAGCCACACCGGCCACGCCTCGTGCGCGGCCTCGCCGTCGTCGCACACCACCGCGGGGTCGGCGCGCAGCGAGAAGGGCAGGCTGGCGGCGAACACGGCCAGCAGCACCACCGCGCAGGCCACGCTCAGCGCCGCCTCGTGCGCGGCCGCGGGGGTGTGCAGGCCGGCCGCCAGCGTGGGAACGGCCAGCGCGGCCACGGCCAGCATCATCAGCGTGGCGGCCATCCGCGGCGCCTCGGACCCGAAGCGCTGGGTGCCGTTCTTCAGCCCGCCCACCAGCAGCGCCAAACCCAGCACCAGCAGCGAGTTGGCCAGGATGGAGCCCACCAGCGCCGCCTGCACCACCTGCACCAGCCCGGCGCGCAGCGCGAAGATGCACACGAACAGCTCGGGGAGGTTTCCCAGCGCGCTCTGCAGCACGCCGGTGGCGCCCGGGCCCATGCGGCTTCCCAGCTGCTCGGTGCCGCGCCCCACCATCATCGCCAGCAGCGACAGCGCCGCCGCGCACGAGGCGAAGCCCGCCACCGGCCCCGCGTGCGCGAAGGTGAGCACCGCCGCCAGCCCCGCGGCGGCGGCGGCCAGGGCGATGGCGACCGCGTCGCCTCGTTTGAATCCGGTGATGGAAACCTCCCGTTGCGCCTGGCTGGACCGCTGCCGCCGCGCCTTTCGCGGCGCCGACCGGCATCGGGGTGATGCCGATGGCAAGGATGCTGCCGCGCCAACGATCTCACGATGTCCATCCCCCGCATCCGTGCGGCTCGGCACGTCCCCCCGCGTTGATCTTCCGGCTCCGCGACGGTGGCATCGGCGGCGCCGCATCTCCATCCCCACCTTCCGGAGGCAGACGATGAACGGTTTCCTGTCCGCAGCCATTCTTGCCGCGTGCGTGCTCGCCGCTCCCGCCGCGGCCCAGGACCGGCCCGAGCCGATCGCCGCGGACGCGCGCCGCACCATCTCCGTGACGGGCGAGGCGGAGATCCGCGTGCCGCCAGACGAAGTGGTGCTGACGCTGGGGGTGGAGACCTTCGCCGCAAGCCTGCAGGCGGCCCGGAACGACAACGACGCGCGCGTGGCGGCCGTGATCCGCGCCGCACGCGCGCGCGGAGTTCCCGAGCAGCGCGTGAAGACCGACTACTTCGTCGCGGAGCCGCGCTACGACGACCGCACCCATGGCGAGCTGAGGGTGGCGGGCTTCGTGGTGCGGAAGAGCATCGTCATCACCCTGCGCGACATGGCGGCGTTCGAGCCGCTGCTGACCGACGCTCTGGGCGCCGGCGCCACGCACATCCACGGCATCGACTTCCGCGTCACCCGGCTGCGCGCCTATCGCGACAGCGCCCGCGCGCTGGCGGCCGACGCCGCGCGCGAGAAGGCGCAGGCGCTGGGCGAGCGGCTGGGGATGCGCCTCGGCGACCCGCTCACCATCGGCGAAGGGTCGAACGGCTGGTACTCGGGATACGGCCAGGGATGGGGCCAGCGCGGCGGGGCGATGGGGATGAACGTGGTGCAGAACGTGAGCGGCTCCGGCGAGAGCGCCTCGGTGGAAGGCCCCACCACGCCCGGGCAGATCGCGGTGCGGGCGAGCGTCAGCGTCGTCTTCGAACTCACGCCGCGGCCGGAGCGAACCGGGGCCGGGCGGTGACGGGCCGGCCCTGGGGCGCGGTAGCACGCGCGCAGCCCACGCGGCAGCCGGTTGCTGATCCCACGCTTGTTGATCTATCAGGTGTAACCAGTCTGGAGATTCCCGATGATCGAGGAAGTCACGTTCCAACAGTACGGCGGCGCGCTCGGCGTCACACTGCCCAGGGCGATGACCGACCGTCTGAACCTTGGGCCGGGTGACAAGGCATATGCGGTGGAGACGGAGAACGGGATTCTGCTGACGCCGTTTGATCCCGATTCAGCCCGCGTTGTCGAGGCCGAAGCGCGGGTCAGCAACAAGTACTCGAACGCGCTGGGCGAGCTCGCGAAGTGAAAGTTCGCGGGCTGGCCCCTCACCGGCGGCTGAAGAAGCCGCAGCAACAACTACGGGAAGCCTCGCAACTGCGCCAGGCTGATCCGCTCGCTATGCGGATCGGCGCTCACGATCGATCTCCTTTCGTCCTGTGGACGCGGCGTCAGGCCCTTTCCCCGGGATCGCGCGGGTGGCTTGCGCGGAAACGCGTGTGTGCCGAGCTTACCGTCGCGGCGAAACGGCGTCCACGACGGCGCCGTCCCACCTTCCCGCATCTCCCCCTCCACAGGAATCTCTCGATGACCGATCATCCGGCGCCGCGCGTGCTGCGGCGCGGCTGCAGGGCCGCTGCGCTCGTTGCCGTCTCCATTGCTGTCGCCGCGACCGCCGCGTGCAGCGACTCCACCGGCGCGGACAACCGCGAGGTGGTGCTGGGCGGCGTGTTCTCGCTCACCGGCAACTGGGCCTCGCTCGGCGTCACCAGCAAGGCGGCCATGGAGCTCGCCGTGGAGGACGTGAACGCGTACACCGCCGGGCGCGGCATCACCTTCCGCGCCGACGTGCGCGACACCAAGCTGGACCCCGCCACCGCGCTGGCCGCCGTGCAGTCGCTGCGCGAGAGCGGCGTGCAGGTGGTGATCGGGCCGCAGTCCAGCGCCGAGCTGGCCACGCTGAAGCCGTACGTGGACGCCAACCCGGTGATCGTGGTGAGCCAGTCGAGCACCGCGGGAACGCTGGCGGTGAAGAACGACCGCATCTTCCGCTTCACCCCCGCCGACAGCCTGGAGGGCGTGGCCGCGTCGGCGCTCATGTGGAGCGACGGGATCCGCGCCGTGGTGCCCATCTGGCGGGGCGACGCGGGGAACCAGGGGCTGCACACGGCTACGGCGGCGCGCATGGCCGCGCAGGGCGCCACCGTATCGGCCGGGGTGGAGTATGCTGCGAACGCGACGAGCTACACGGCCACCGTCGCGGCGCTGGCCATGCAGGTGCAGCAGGCGCTCGCCACGCACCCCGCCGGCCAGGTGGCCGTGTACTACGCCGGCTTCGACGAGACGGCCGACGTGTTCGCGCTGGCCGCGGCGAACCCGGCGCTGGCCTCGGTGCGCTGGTACGGCGCCGACGGCATCGCCCAGACCAGCCCCCTGCTCGCCCGCCCGGCCGCCGTGGCCTTCGCCGAGCAGGTGGGCTTCCCCGCCCCGCTGTTCGGGCTGGACCCGTCGGCCGCGGAGAAGTGGCAGCCGCTGGCGGCGCGGATCAAGGCGCGCTCGGGAACGGACCCCGACGCCTTCGCGCTGGCCGTGTACGACGCGGTGTGGGTGGCGGCGCAGGCGTACCTGGCCTCGCCGCGCTCCGTCTCCATCGACGAGCTGTCGGCGCGCTTCGTGGCCACGGCGGGCTCGTTCTACGGCGCCACGGGATGGACGGTGCTGAACCCCGCGGGCGACCGCCAGTACGCCGACTTCGACTTCTGGGCCGTCCGCCCGGCCGGCAGCGGGCACGCCTGGACGCGCGTGGCGTCGTACGACACCCGGCTGGGCACGCTCACCCGCTACTGAATCGTCCCCGCGTCCCGCATCCAGGAGGATGAAAGGAGCTCGGTCGTGAGCGCCGATCCCGCTTGGTGAGCGGATTCAGCCTCGCGCAGTTTGCGAGGCTTCCCGTAGTTGTTGCTGCGGCTTCAGCCGCCGGTGAGAGGGCTAGCCCGCGAACTTCCATTCAGCCAGCGGCGATCCGGCGTCCCGTGCGCGCAGGGACGATCGGATGGAGACAGCAAAGCCCCGGCGATCGGCGGATCGCCGGGGGTTTCCCGCTCGCCTTCCCCTGCCGGGGAGATGCGCGGTATCTCCCCGCTCCACCCGCGGCCGGGTCACGGATTTGCGTCTGCGGGGGGCGAGCGGACCACGCTCTATCCCGCCGCGCTCCCCACCACGCGCGTCAGGACGCCGGAATCGCGCGCGGGGGACCCACGACTTGAGCACCACCGAACAGACCGAGGGCTCGCCCTCCCCGGCCACTCCGCGCTCCCACGGAGGCGCGTCCGCCCCGTCCCCCGGCGCGGACGCGGACGCCTCGCGCGAGCAGGAGGCGCTGCGGTCCGCCGAGCGCGAGCGCGACCTGGCCGAGGCCAGCCGCGACCGCTTCTCGTTCCTGGCCGAGGTCAGCCGCTGCCTGGCCGACTCGCTGGACTACGAGGCCACGCTCACCACCGTGGCCGGCATGTCGCTCCCCTACCTCGACGCGTGGTGCATCGTCGACGTGCTGGAGGAGGGCGGCGACGTGCGCCGCATCGCCGTGGTCCACCCCGACCCCGGCAAGCAGGACGCCGCGCGCCGGCTGCACGCGCACTATCCCCCCCGCAGCACCGACCTGATCGGCGCGCCGCGGGTGATCCGCACCGGGCGCCCCGAGATGGTGTTCGACGTGTCGGACGAGGCGCTGGCCGCCGCCGCGCACGACGATGGGCACCTGGAGCTGCTGCGCGGGCTGGGGATCCGCTCGTACGTGATCGTTCCCATGGTGGCGCGGGGAACGGTGCTGGGGGCCATGACCTTCGTGACCGCCGAGAGCGGGCGGCGCTTCGGCGACATCGACGTGGTGATGGCCGAGGACCTGGCCCGCCGCGCGGCCATGGCGGTGGACAACGCCCGCCTGCACCGCGAGGCCGTGGAGGCCCGCGAGGCCGCCGACCAGGCGCTGGTGGAGGTGGAGCAGGCGCTGGAAGAGGCCACCACCGCCGAGGAGAACCTGCGCGACGCGCGCGACGCCGCCGAGGCGGCGCTGCGCACCCGCGACGAGTTCGTCTCCACCGTGACGCACGAGGTGCAGACGCCGCTGAACGCCATCATCGGCTACCTGCAATTGCTGGAGATGGACGTCAGCGGCGCGCTGGCCGACGCGCAGCGCGCCTACGTGCAGCGCGCGCAGGAAAGCGCCCGCCACCTGCTGCGGCTGGTGAGCGACGTGCTGGACTTCTCCCGGAGCGAGACGGCGCGGCTGGCGGTGGAGCACGAGGTAGTGAGCGCGCCGGAAACGGCCCGCGGCGCGCTGGCGCTGGTGCGCCCCCAGGCCGCGGGGCGCCTGCTCACGCTGGTGGACGAGACGCGCGAGGCCGCCGGGCTGCGCTACGTGGGCGACGAGTACCGCGTCCGCCAGATCCTGGTGAACCTCCTTTCCAACGCCATCAAGTTCACCCCCGCCGGCGGCCGCGTGACCCTGCGGTGCCGGCAGGAAGACACGGGGAAGGACGGCGGGCCGTGGCTGCGCTTCGCCGTCTCCGACACCGGCGAGGGGGTGAAGCCGGAAGACGCCGAGCGGATCTTCGAGCCCTTCGTGCAGGGCGCGGCGGGGCTCACCCGGCGCCACGGCGGCACCGGGCTGGGGCTTCCCATCAGCCGCCGCCTGGCGCGGCTGATGGGGGGCGACGTGACGCTGGAGCCCGCGGGCGACGGCCCCGGCGCGGTGTTCGTGCTGCGCCTCCCCGCCGGCGCGGCCGCGCCGGCGCCCGTGGCCGAGCGGGCGGAGACCGAGGGCTCGCCGCCGCCGGAGAACGGGCGCGCGGCCCGGCGCCGCGGCCTGGCCGCCGCCGGCGAGGCGCTGATGCGGCAGCTGAGCCCCACCGTGGACGACTTCGTCCGGCGCGCGCGCGCCGAGCCCGCGCTGGGCTTCACCGACGAGATCAGCGACGTGGACATCGCCGACCACCTGGGCACGCTGGTGACCGACGTGGCCAACTCGCTGGCCATCCTGGCCGGCGCCAGCGGCGAGGCCAGCGAGCTGCTGGCCGACGGCAACCGCATCCAGCGGCTGATCGGCGAGCTGCACGGCGCCCAGCGGCAGCGCCTGGGGTGGAGCGAGGACCAGCTCCTCCGCGAGGTCGGGCTGGTGAGCGGCGTGTGCGCCGACGCGCTGCGCCACGCGCTGGCCGGCGACGAGCGCGCGCTGCAGGCGGGCTCGTCGGCGCTCGAGCGGCTGCTGGACGAGCGGACGCGGGCGTGCCTCAGCGGCTTCCGCGGCTCGGCCACCGAGACCGTGTGATCCGGGCTGCGCGACCTGACGGATTTGACATTTCCGCCGGTTCCCGCTATCCTTCGTGCACGGAGAAAAAGTTCAGCCGAAGGGGACCTGGACAGCTGCTGTCCGGTCCCTTTTTTTCTGTCTTCCTCCCGCGTGCGGGGCGCCTTTCCCCGCGACGGACAGTCGGTGAGTACGGAGATACCGCACCCTCGGCAGGCCGGACATCAACACAGGAGTGCGTATGCGTACCACCGGAACCGTGAAGTGGTTCAACGACAGCAAGGGCTTCGGGTTCATCACGCCGGAGGACGGCGGCAAGGACCTGTTCGTCCACCACAGCGCCATCCAGGGGAGCGGCTTCCGCTCGCTGGGCGAAGGCGACCGCGTGGAGTTCGACGCGGTGGAGGGCCCCAAGGGCCCCTCGGCCGAGAACGTGGCCCGCGTGGGCTGATTTTCGGGACCTCGGCGCAGGCCGCAGGTGCCACGAGGGCCACTCCCGCTCGCGGGGGTGGCCCTTTCCGCATCCCTCCCCGCGGCCGGTTTGTTGCGCGGATGCGGGGATGAGCCGGACGCGGCCCGGGAGCCGGACCGCGCGACCCACGAGCACACGGAGAGCCAGGTCATGGCCAGACGCCCCAACTACGGCGCCGAGAAGCGGAGCAAGGAGCTCGGCAGGCAGCGCAAGCAGGAAGAGAAGGAAGAAAAGAAGCGCGCCCGCCGCGAGGCCGCGCTCGCCGGCGACTCCACGGGCGCCGGGCTGGAGGGCGCGGAGATGGCGCGCACCGGCGCGGACGACGAGGACGGCGGCGGAGACGACGGTGGCGAGTAGCGCCCCGCCGTCCGCCTCGGCCCGCGGCGCCGACGCGGCGCTGGAGGCGCGGCTGGCGGCGGTGATCGCGGACGGGCGCGACATCTGGGAGCGCTTCGACCGCGAGGTGCGCGCGAACGGCTTCCACCCCTTCATGCCGGGCGACTACGCCCGCGTGCTGGAGGGGCTGCGGGCGCTGCGCGCGCCGGGGCGGCGCTTCCTGGAGTGGGGGTCGGCCACCGGCGTCATCACCATCCTGGCCGACCTGCTGGGCTTCGAGGCGTACGGGATCGAGCTGGACGCGCGGCTGGTGGAGGTGGCACGCGCGCTGGCGGCGCGGCACGGCTCGGCGGCGCGCTTCGCGGCGGGAAGCCTGTTCCCCACCGGCTACCGCTTCCGCGGCCGCGACGGCGACTCGCGCACCGGCACGCTGGGCGACGGCGAGTCCGCGTACCGCCGGCTGGGCCGTCCGCTCATCGACTTCGACGTGGTCTACGGCTACCCGTGGGACGGCGAGGAGCCGGTGATGCACGACCTGATGCGCCGCTACGGCGCGAGCGATGCGCGGCTGATGCTGATGGGCGGCGATGGCCTGCGCGTGTTCCGCGGCGGCCGCAGCGAAGGCTGATCCCGTCGCGGGAGAGCCGTCCCGCGCCGGCGCCGCCCGCGCGTGCGTCCGAAGCGGCCATCGTGGCGGCTGGCGAAGCTGCAGGGCTGACCCCGCGTCCCCGCCTTCGCGGCGAGCGCGGGACGGGCAAGCGGCGCGGGTGCGGCGGGATTCTCCTGCCGCACCCGCGTTCCTGCGTGATCCCGATATCGAATCCGCTAACGTGGATGGCGCTTGACGGGGGAGGACGGCCGCCGCAGGTTGCGCGGCTCCTTACTCCACCCGAGATGAGCGCGACGAGCGATGGCGAACAGCCTGGAAGAATTCCGCCGGTTCCGCGAGCGCATGAACGAGCGCATCCTGGAAGCCGGCAACCTGGAGATCAAGCGCTTCTTCGCGCTCGACACCCGCTGCTACGAGCCCGGCGCGCTCGACGTGAAGACCAAGGAGCTCCTGGGCCTGGTCGCCTCGATGGTGCTGCGCTGCGACGACTGCATCACCTACCACATCGTCCGCTGCAAGGAAGAGGGCGTCACCGACCCCCAGTTCCTCGAGGCCTTCAACGTGGGCCTGGTCGTCGGCGGCTCCATCGTCATCCCCCACCTCCGCCGCGCGGTCGACACGCTGGACCAGATCAACGCGCAGACCGGCGCTTCGGCCGCGTCGGACGAGGAGCTCACCGAGGGCGCGGAGGAGGTGGGCGCATGAGCACCGTCCCCCATCCGGAGCTCGAGGCCTTCCGCCGCGAGTTCCCCATCCTGCAGACGCGCACCTACCTGAACTCCTGCTCGCTGGGCGCGCTGGGCACGCGGTCGATGGGGTACCTGGGCGAGTACCAGGCGCTCTGGAATACCTTGGGCGCCAGCGCCTGGTACGAGCTGTGGATGGGGCGCATCGGCCACCTGCTGGACCGCGTGGCCTGGCTCTGGAACGCGCGCCGCAGCGAAGTCGCCCTCTCGCCCAGCGTCTCCGGCGCGGTGGCGGCCATCGCCTCGGCGGTCGACTACTCGAAGCGCAACAAGGTCGTCGTCGCCGACCTCGACTTCCCCACCCTGGTCTACCAGTGGCTCGCGCGGCACGACGTGGAGGTGGTCCGCGTTCCCAGCGACGACGGGATCGGGGTGGACCCGGCGCGCTGGGCGGAGTACGTGGACGAGCGGACGGCCATCGTCGCCACCTCGCACGTCTTCTACGGCACCGGCTACGTGCAGGAGCTGGGGCCGGTGGCGAAGGCGGCGCGGGCCGCGGGAGCGCTCTTCCTGGTCGATGGCTACCAGGCCGCGGGGCAGATCGCCGTCGACCCGCGCGCGCTGGACGCGGACGTGTACGTGGGCGGGCCGCTGAAGTGGCTCCTCGGCGGGCCGGGGCTGGCCTTCCTCTGGGTGCGCGAGGAGCTCATCGACTCGCTGCGCCCCACCGTGACCTCGTGGTTCGGGGCGGCGAACCAGTTCGCCTTCCGCGTGGACGAGCTGGAGTACCGCGAGGACGCCGGGCGCTTCTCCCTGGGCACCCCCGCCGTCCCCACGGTCTACACGGCGCTGGGGGGACTGGAGGTCTTCGCCGCGGCGGGGCTGGAGAAGTGCCTGGAGCGCACGAAGGCGCTCACCGAGCATCTCGTCGCGCGGCTGGATGACGAGGGATGGGAATTGAAGATGGCCCGCGACCCCGCGCGCCGCTCCGCCATCATCCTCGTCCGCCACCCGGACGCGCCCGGCGCGGTCCGCCGCCTGGCCGAGCGCGGCATCATCGTGGACTACCGCGCCGGCTACGTCCGCGTGTCGCCCCACTTCTACAACACGCCGGACGAGAACGACCTCTTCGTCGACGCGCTCGGCTCGATGCGGTGAGCTGGCGCTCCGGCGGCTGAAGCCGCAGCAACCACTACGGGAAGCCTCGCAAACTGCGCGAGGCTGATCCGCTCATTCTGTGGCATCAGCGCGGGGGTCGAGCCGGTGGAGATGGCATCTCCGCCGGCTTTCTGTGTTGGGGAATGATCATACCCGATCCGAATCTACCAACGCAGAGAGAGACGTCATCCTGAGGCCGCCCACACCGTTCTTGCCGCCGCACGAACGGTTGCAGGCCGAAGGATCCATAGCCAAGGCCGCACGTGCGCCGGATTGCACGATCATCCCCGGATCCGGTATGGAGACGGCGTCTCCGCCGGGCTCTGCGTTTGGGGGATGATCCCGATCGGACACACACCTTTCCCGCGGCGGGTCCCATCCCTTCCGATCGATCTCGCGCGACCGGATTCTACGGCCGGCGGTTCGTCTTCCTGATCCAAGCGGTTGCTCCATATCCACTTCGGACATTGCAGAGTGCGGCAGGTGTTGCAATCCGTCACCTCCGCGCGTTTCCGGCGGCACACGCGATCCGACAAATGGAGCGGATCCAGGTGATTTGTTCCCGATCGGGAACAAAGCGCGTTCCCCATTGGGAACACGGAGACGATGGACAGCCTCCGGGGAGCCGTATAAATTCTTGCCACCGTTCAACTTCCCTACACGGTCCGCAGGGCACGTGCGTTGCCTCCCCAGAGCGGCGACTGCCCGTGCAGAACCTCGCAGTGCACTGAAGCAGCGATCCCCATCTCCAAAACACACCCTGAGGAGCAGATCCATGAAGAAGCTCGTCCTGAGCCTCGCCGCCGTGGCGTGCGCCGCCGTTCCCGCCATGGCCCGCGCGCAGACCGCCAGCGCCACCGTGATCGCCAGCGCCACCGTGCAGGCCAGCCTGACCGCCGCCACCACGCACCCGCTGAAGTTCGGCACGCTGGCCATGGGCGCCAGCTCCACGCTGGCCTCCAGCGGCGCCGGCCAGGCTTCGCTCTCGGGGCTGACCACCGCCGGCCTGGGCCAGATCCAGGTGTCGCACAACTCCAACGTCGGCGTGACCGCCGTGGTCCCGACGTCGCTCACCAACCCGGTCACCAACACCACGCTGGGCTTCTCGGCCACCTGCGCCACGGCCACCAGCAGCGGCGGCACCGGCACCGCGGTGGGCAGCTGCGCCTCGTTCTCGTTCAACGCGGCGGCCCCCGGCACCGTGCAGAACACCTTCGTGCTGGTCGGCGGCACCGTGACCGGCAACGCGGCTTCGGGCGTGGGCACCTTCACGGGTGACGTGGACTTCACCTTCACCGCGACCAACTGATCGCGGCCATGGCGAAGCGCACTGCTGCGTCCGCGCTTCGCCGCGGGCCGGGGGCGTGGCTCTGCGCCGCGCTCCTGGCCCTGCTCGCGGGACCGTGCCCTGCCCGCGCGCAGGGCACGGTCTCCGTGCTTCCGGTGCAGGGGCTGCGCTTCGGCACCCTGTCGTCCGGCATCCCCACGGTGGTCAGCCCCATGGACGGGAGCCACCGCGCCTCGATCGAGCTGCTGGGCGCGGGGCACGTGACCGTGGCCTTCGAGCTCCCGCCGGGGCTGCGCGCGGGGACGGGACCGGGCGGCGCGCTTCTTCCGCTGCGCTTCGGCGCGGCGGACGGGCGGGTGACCTTTCCGGGCTCGGGAAAGAGCCTGGTCTTCGACCCGGCGGCGCCGGTGTCGTTCAACATCCCCCCCGGGCTGGGCGGCGCCACCGTCTGGCTGGGCGGCTCGGCCGAGCCGGGGCCGAGGCAGGCGCCGGGGAGCTACTCGGCCACCATCACCGTGAACGTGGTCGTCGCCAACCCGGCGACGTGAACGCGGGACCTCAGCAGGAAAACCCGGATGGCCGTACGCGGTCGCATCTCCTTCTCCCGATCTGGGCGCATCGCCGCCGCCGCGCTGGCGCTGCTGGCGGGCACGGCCGCGCGCGCGCACGCCGTGTCGGTGAGCCCCACGGCGCTGTACATCGACAGCCGCACCCGTACGGCGGTGCTCACCCTCTTCAACCCCGGCTCGCTGGCCGAAGAGGTGACCATCGACTTCGCCTACGGCTTCCCGCAGGCGGACTCGGCGGGGAACGTGACCGTGCCGACCACGAAGGAGCCGCCCGCGGGCGAGCCCAGCGCCATGGCGTGGCTGCGCGCATTCCCGCGCCGCCTCCTGCTGCAGCCCGGCCAGCGGCAGATCGTCCGCGTCCTGGTGGAGCCGCCGGCGGACCTGGCGGACGGGGAGTACTGGGCGCGCGTGCTGGTCTCGTCGCGCGGCGGGCAGCCGCCGATCGAGCAGACGCAGGGCGACGTGCGGCTGCAATTGAACGTGCAGACCACGCTGGTGATGGCCGCCAACTACCGGAAGGGCGACGTCCACACCGGCGTGAGCCTCACCGCCGCGTCGGCCCGGCGCACGGCGGACGGGGTGCAGATGCAGGTGGACCTGAACCGCACCGGCAACGCCGCCTACCTCGGCCGGATGCGCGCCGAGCTGGTGGACGCGGGCGGCAGTGTGGTCGCCACGCTGTACGACGACCTGGCCGTCTACCGGACGATGCGGCGCCGGCTCACCTTCGCCGTTCCCGCGGGGGCGAGCGGGCCGTTCACCGTGCGCATCCACATCGACACCGGGCGCGAGGACCTGCCCCCCGGCGGCGCGCTCCCGGCGGCGCCCATCGACCAGCGGATCCCCGTCTCATGACTCCGCGCGGCGCGCTGCTGTCCATCCTCACCCCGGTGCTGCTCCTGGCGGCACCGGGCGTGGCCGCGCGCGCCGCCGCCCAGACGCCGCCGCAGTGGAAGTCGACGGTCACCGCCAGCGTCATCGTGGCCCCGCCGCCCATCCTGCTGACCACCACGCGCGACCTGTACTTCGGCAACGTGAGCCCCGGGCAGGTGGTCTCCGTCCCCGCCCGTCCCGCCTATCCCGTGGGAACGTGGGCGGCGGGGGCGCGCTTCGGGAACCTGGCCAAGACGGTGCGCTACGGCGTGCGCTTCACCCTCCCCACGCAGCTGGCCAACGGCACGGCCACCATGCCGGTGAGCTGGAACGGCACGCAGTACGGCTGGCTCTGCGTCTGGAACCAGAGCACGGGAACGGCGGGCGTCTGCGCGGTGCAGGACGCGTCGTTCAACCCGTCGTCGCACACCACGCCGGCCGCGGCGCTGGTGATCGACCTGCCGAACAACACGCCGCAGAACAACGTCTTCGCGGCGGACGTGTACGTCGGCGGGCAGCTGAGCGTCCCCGCCGGCTCGCTGAAGCCCGGCACCTACTCCGCCCCGGTCACGATCACCGTCACCGTGATCGGCTGAGGGAGCCATGCGCCGCTGGACCCGGTGCGCGGGCGCCCTCCTTCTCCCCCTGGTCTCCGTCTTCATCGCCCCCCGCCGCGCGGCCGCGCAGGAAGAGGGGCTCTTCGAGCTCCGCCTGACCGCGCTCCCCGAAAGCCGCACCGTCTCCGTCCTGCTGGACCCGCGCGGGCAGCCGCTGGTGCCGCTGCGCGCCGCGCTGGACTATCTCCAGATCCCCGTGGAGGACCGCGGCGACACCGTGACCCTGCAGTGGCCGCCGGGGGTGTGGAGCACGCGCGTGGACCTCGCCACCCGCACCGTCACCTCCGCCCGCACCGCCTTCACCGTCGCCCCGGAGGAGTGGCTGCGGCGCGAGCGCGAGGTCTACCTCTCCCCCGCCGCGCTGGGCCGGATCCTGGGCGGCGAGGTGCAGGTGGACTGGGAGAACGTGAGCATCCTCTTCGGCGGGCGGAACGACTTCCCGGCCGTGCGCCGCGCGCAGGAGGCCGCCCGCCGCGAAGGCGACATCCGCGCGGGCGGCGGCGCGCTGCGTCCCGCGCCCGAGCCGGACGTCCCCTATCCCTCGCGCAGCGGCGGATGGACGGCGGGATGGGGGATCTCGGGAGACTGGACGCAGGGCGACTTCCGCGGGCGCGGACGCGCGGCGGTGGGCGCGGCGCTGCTGGGGGGATCGATCGAGAGCGGGGGGACGGCGGCGTTCGACTCGGGCGGCGTGCGCTTCGTGGACCCGTACGGCACCTTCGAGCGCGCCTTCCCGCGCTCGCGCTGGGTCCGGCAGCTGCAGCTGGGCGACGTGCTGAGCGACGGCCTCATCACCCGCCCCTTCTTCGGCGCGGCGGTGACCAACGAGCCGGTGTACGCGCCGCGCTTCTTCGGCGAGGCGCTGATCCGCCCGGTGGTTCCCGCCGGGTGGGAGTACGAGGTGTACCAGGGCGACTACCTGGTGGGCGTCTCCACCCGCGGCTCGCAGGACCCGGTGCCCACGCCCATCGGCTACGGAACCACGCCGGTGCGCGTGCGCCTGCTGGGCCCCGCCGGGCAGGAGCGGGTGGAGGAGCTCACCTTCCTGGTCCCGGCCGTCCAGGTGCCGCCGGGGGAATGGAGATACTTCGCCGGCGCGGGGGCCTGCCGCACCGACGAGTGCGCGGGGTACGGCTACGCGGACCTGCGCCGGGGGATGTCGAGGACGCTGACGCTGGGCGCGGGGGTGGACCACACCGCGCGCCGCGACAGCGCGGCCGAGACGCACCCGTACGGGATCGCGTCGTGGAATCCGCGGCCGGAGCTGCGCGCCGAGGTGCGGGCGCGCGCCGGCTCGTTCGTGCACGCCGAGCTGCAGCGCTACAACCGCTTCGGGGGGTGGCGCGTGGCGGGGGGATGGAAGCGGCAGGAGGGGTTCAGCACGCTCACCGCGCCGCAGTGGTTCACCGAGGCGGGGGGAACGCTGAAGGTGGGGCTCCCGGGGCGCGGGCAGCTGCTGGGCCTGGCGCTCCGGACGCGCGGCGAGCGCCCCGGCGGCGTGGACGCGTGGCAGGCGTCGGCTACCAGCGGCTACCGGCGCGTGCAGGTGACCGCCGCGTACGAGAGCGGCTTCCAGGCGGCGGACGTGGCCACGGTGCAGGCGCACATCTTCGTCCCGCGCTACGTCTTTCCCACGCTCCGCGACCTGAACCTCACCTCGCGCGTCGACTGGTCGGCGGGCGGGGTGCGGACGGCTTCGCTGGGCGCGCAGTTCCGCCCCGCCGAGCGCGCCAGCGTCACCGTCTCGGCCGGGTGGAACGGGGACACGCGCCAGCCGGAGCTGGCCATCGCGCTGGTGACGCGCACGCCCTCGGCGTACCTGCAGACCAACGCCTTCAGCCAGGGCGCGCGCCGCGGCGCCTTCGTGAGCGCCGGCGGCGGGGTGGCGCTGGGCGCCGGCGGCATCGTCGCCAGCCCGTTCGAGACGATGGGGCGCGGCGGGGTGAGCGGGCGCGTGTTCTACGACGAGAACGGCAACGGGGTGATGGACCAGGGCGAGCAGCCCGCGGCCGACGTTCCCGTGGCGGTGGGCGGCGAGCGGGCGAAGTCCGACGCCAGCGGCCGCTACCGTTCGTGGGGACTGCTCCCGTACGCCGTCCTCCCGCTGGGCGTGGACACGCTGAGCCTGACGGTGACGGACGTGGCGCCGCGCACGCCGGAGTACCTGCTGCGGCCCACGCCCAACGCGTACAGCCGCATCGACCTGCCGCTGGTGCGCACGCGCGAGGCGGCGGGGCACGTGCGCTGGCGGGGGACGCGGGGCGCGCTGGGCGGCATCACCGTGGAGATCCG
The DNA here is from genome assembly GCF_035474595.1 of Longimicrobium sp. Taxonomy (NCBI): domain Bacteria; kingdom Pseudomonadati; phylum Gemmatimonadota; class Longimicrobiia; order Longimicrobiales; family Longimicrobiaceae; genus Longimicrobium; species Longimicrobium sp. The sequence goes on along the minus strand of NZ_DATIND010000001.1, from coordinate 87,396 downwards.
CCGCGAGGGTGACTCCCAGGCGCGCCGCGCCGTGACCTTCAGCGACGGCGAGTTCTACGTCACCCGGCTCCCCGCGGGCGAGTACACGCTCACCGTGGCCGCCAGCTCGCTCGCGGCGCTGGGCGCGGTGACGGAGCCTGCGTCCGTGCGCTTCGCCGTCCCCGCGACCGCCGGCTCGGACGCGGTGGAGATCCCGCCCATCTATCTGCGCAAACCCTGACCGTCTTTTTTCTCACAGAGGAACCAGAGGGGCTTCTTCGTCGATCTTGTTGCAGGGATAAGCATGAAGGAACAGCGTACCGCTTCCCATCGCATCGATTTTCTGCGGCTCCTCGGGAGAAAAACTAACGAAACACCGCCAGCCACTTCCGAGCCGCCATCCGCTTCTTGATCGTAATGGCGATCGCTATCACTATCAGCACCGGAAGGACCACCACGCCAGCCCAGAATACCAAATAAAGTACAATGGCGGAAAGCGCGCCAGCGAGTCCAAGAAGAATAGCAAGGCAACCAGGTTCCTCGGACATCACGCTCTCTGCGAGGCGTGCACCCAGCATGCCTACAACCACGGCACCTGCTGTACCGGCAGCAGCCATGCCTGCTGCCTGCCAAGGCTCCTTGATCGCTGCTTCCTCCTGTTTCGCAAGGTCTTCGGCAAGTTCCTGAAGAACGCGTCCTATCGCCTTGTGATCGCGCGATACATGTGCCGCCTCCGACAACCGGTTCACGGTCCACGCAGAAAGCTGTGATTCGGCGGGAGCGGGCCGGTCACTTTGCCACTCGGCCAAGCGAACCACCTCTCCAAGGGTCACCGCGTCTGGCGCACGAAAAAACGCATCGATAAGCGCAGTCCATCTCGACAATCCATCTGCCGCCGTAACCGCGTCCCACGACGTGGGAAGTCTCAGAAGCTTTGGCAATCTCTCTGTGAGTTGCGCAACAGCCTGAGACCGAAAACCATCGTTCTTTTCAAGCACGCCTATGATGGACGGTAGTCCCTCAGCAGACCCCAGGGCCTGTGACATCAAGTGTACGGTCCAATCCGAGGTTTCATCGAGGTGAGCCAAACGTGTCTGGTGCCACTCCCGGAGCTGCAGTACGTCGTAGAGTGGCACCGAGTCGCTTTGCGGCCCCAGAAGGGGTTCGGCAACGACCAGCCATCTCTTGAAGTCTTCGGCATTGTTAAAAAGCGCCCATGCCGTCGCACCTGCCAAGATTCCGGCCAGTTCAACTTTCAACACTTCGGCGACCCGTTTGCGAAGACCGTCAAAAGCGCGTATCACTACAGGCCGGTGTGGTGCAAAATCCCCCTCTTCGTCGCTCATGGCGATCAGTGCAAAGCGCCGATCTAGCAGGACGGCGTCAGACAGGGGCTTGACGGCATCCTCGGGCCGCCCCAGAGCCATCAGGACCTTGGAAACATGGAAGACAGCTGCTGAATGGGCTGGATCGAACTCGACCGACTTATTGGCCCACGCCAGAGAATTCTCATAATGCTGGTGGCAAAAGTCGACCCAACTCATCGTCAAGGCGGCTACGCTTGCTCCCGGAAGATCGTGGTCCCCAATCGCCAACCGGACCGCCGTGGCTGCGCATTCCCCAGCGATATCAAGATTTACGTAGGCAGCCAGATCCCCAGCCCCACCGATGTGTACAACTGCCTTTTGGTGGAAGAGGCGCCAGTCAAGACGGTAACCGGTTATCTGGCCATCTCCGCTCAGCGCATGCTCGATAGCCGCCTTGGCTTCAGACAAATCCTGCATGGAATAGGCTTTTCGCGAGTCGTCGTAGTATTCGTATGCCTTTCTTCTATTCGGAATCTTGGCCATCCGTATGAGTTCATCAATGGACTCATTGAGCCTGCCAACCTGCGATATCAACGTTCCAAAGCCCCACCTGAGCGTTGCGTCTAGGCTTTGAACTGACTCGTTCACGGTCCATACGGCCGATTCCACTTGCCTCACGGCTTGGGAAACACTACTCGTGACTTGGATATTGTCGCGGCTCAACGCTTCAATGGACGTAACTTGCTCGCGGGCCCCTCGTGAGATTTCGAGGGTAATGTCATCCACGTATGCCTGGGCCTGCAGATAGTCCCGCCATGGTCCAGACCCTCTATAGTATTGAGCCATTCCGGTCTCCAATAGTAGGTTAGGCAACGCCTTTCGTCGGCTGGGCTAAATGGTTTTGTTCAGTAGATAGAAGAATACCGTCCAACGCTCAAGCCCTGCTCGCGCCGGTTATTTTTGCAGAGCGCGAACGTCCCCGCCCAAATTCGCTTATATCCAGATAGTGCTACGGCACCGGTACGTCAAGCGACAGAAGTTCGCCCGCAACCTGCGACGACATGAAGATGCATCGTAAACCACAGTCTCTACGATCCCCATAGGCCGCCTAGAAGGCATCAACAACATGATCAAGGTTTTTAGGCGGCATACGGCTTCCGCGACGATACCTACTTCAAGAAATCAAGGGCGCCTTCCCTTGGGTATGCTGTAACTAAATCCGCGATGAACCGGAACCGAATTGCTGTTCTCTGGTCCTCTGGTTCCTCTGGGTGAAACAGGATCGTCGGTGGCGCGATTTTGTACACCCGGCCGCAAGTGATTGGGATTGGGTGATTTAGAATGATGGCGAGCAGAAGGCGTATTCGATCTCCACGGGGAGGGCGATGCTCGTCGCCTGCATAAACATGGGCAAATAAATGACTTAGCGATTCTGCTCGGGTGGCGTGGCTCTGGCGTCGGCCCATGGTTCCATGAGCCGATCCGCACGCATCCTCCTGGCCGCCGCGGCGATGATTCTCGCCGCCGCCGTGCCCGCCGCCGCCCAGAGCGCGCGGGGGACCGTCACCGCGTCCGCCACCGTGGTGGAGCCGATCGGCTTCGCGGCGGGGCCGAGCACCGTCGCATCGTCGCGCCGGGCGATCGACGTCACCACGCCGGTGGCGGTGCGGGGGCGCGCCGCGCACGTGGTGCAGGTCGTCCGCGCCGGCGACGCCCAGCCGCGCATCGACGCCGCCGTGCGCCCGCACCCGCGCGCCACCTCCGCCGCCGGCGCGACCGAGAGCGCGTACGACGTGCGCCTGCGCGTTACTCCGCGGCTCGCCGGGGACCCGCCGTCCGCGGTGACGTACGTCATCTCTACCGTGAATTGATGCGGAAGGATCTGTCCTCCCCGGAAATGCTGACGTGGCGCCGCTTGGACGGCGCCAGTCGAGGCGGATGTGTGGCAGGGAGGTTCCCGGGGGCGGGCGGAGGGCTGGTACTGCGAAGCTTGGGCGCGGATGAGGGAACTACGGTTGTGGCGGCGGCCACGTCAGCATGCGCCCTGGGCAGGTGCGCAGCGGTCGGTCGAGGATCCGTCCGCCGCGCCGTGCCTATGAATCAGGCAAGGTTCGGCCCAGTCGCGACAGATCCGCAACCATATCTCCCGCAACGCTTTAGGTTGGATGGACGGGCGGTGCGGGTTTTCCGCCGTTCCCGTCCGGGAACACACCGCGTTCCCCTGAGGAACATCGCGGGGGAGGCGAAAGCGACAGATTGTCTCTCCACCCTCCATTCCGAAGCCCAAAACGCGGTCCGGAGGGGGGTGATCGGTCCGCCGAGTGCGCTTCGTCGGACCTGTCGTTCCCGATCGGGAACACGGAATGAGGTGAGGCTGGATCGGAGCGGGGCCGCGGACTCACGTGCTGGCCGGCGATAGATCCTTCGGCCTGCAGAGGATTGCGTGCACACGGGTCGCGGTGTGGCCGGCCTCAGGATGACGTCTATAGAAAAGGCCCGGCGGATTCCCGTCGGGCCTTACTCCTCCATCCCCTGTCCCCTGTCCCTGTCCCCTGTTCCTTATGCCGCGTCCTGGATGATCCCGTGGCGCTTGCGGCGCTGCCAGAGGACCTTGCGCGAGACGCCCAGCTGGCGCGCCGCCTCGTTGATGCTGCCGCCCACCTCGCGCAGCGTTGCCTCGATGTACATCCGCTCCACCTCGTCCAGCGTAAGCCCGCGCGGAACGGGGATGTTGTTGTGCTCCTCGGGGCGCCCCGGGCCGCCGCTCAGCTCGGGGATCTGCAGCACCGGGCTGCGCGAAAAGATCATCGAGCGCTCGATGACGTTGCGCAGCTCGCGCGCGTTCCCCGGCCAGTCGTATCCCTGCAGCCGCCGCGACCCCTCGCTGTCGATCTCCGGCATCGGCTTGGCGAAATACTCGGCCGCGCGCTTCACGAAGTGCCGCGCGATGGCCGGGATGTCGCTCTTGATCAGCCGCAGCGGCGGGAGCACCTGGCTGGCCACGTTCAGCCGGTAGTACAGGTCCTCGCGGAAGCGCCCGGCGCGCACCTCGCCGGCCAGGTCCACGTTGGTGGCCGCGATCACGCGCAGCGACACCCGCTGCTCGCTGGTGGAACCGATGCGGCGGAAGACGCGGCCTTCCAGGAAGGTCAGCAGCTTGGCCTGCAGCTCCAGCGGCATCGACCCGATCTCGTCCAGGAACAGCGTGCCGCCGTCGGCCACCTCCACCAGCCCCTTCTTGCTCTGCCGCGCGTCGGTGAAGGCGCCCTTCTCGTAGCCGAACAGCTCCGCCTCGAGCAGCGTGCCGGGGATGGCGGCGCAGTTCACCTCCACGAAGCGGAAGGCCGACTGCAGGCTGGCGCCGTGGATGGCACGCGCCACCATGTTCTTGCCCGTGCCGCTCTCGCCCAGCAGCAGCGCCATCACCTGCGGCACCGAGGCCACCTGGTCCACGAACTCGCGCACCTGCTGCACCAGCGGGTGCGAGCCCACGATCCCGTGCCGGTCGAACTTGATCTCGGTGACGGTGGACAGCAGCTCGCGCGCGGGCGTCTCCTCCACCGCGCGGCGCAGGCGCGTTTCCAGCGCCTTGGGCTCGATGGGCTTGGTGACGAAGTCGGTGGCGCCCGCCTCCAGCGCCAGCTCGGCGTCGCCCTCCATGCCGCGCGTGGTGACGATGATGATGGGGAGCGTGCGGTCCAGCGCGCGCAGCCGCTCGGTGAACGCGATGCCGTCCATCCCGGGCATGGTCAGGTCGCACACCACGGCGTCGGGCGGATCGGCGCGGATCTCGTCCAGCGCGTCCTCGGCGCGGGTGAAGCCCTTGGTGACGAAGCGGCGCGCGCGCTCCAGCTGCGCGGTGACCAGCGCCACCTGGTCGGCTTCGTCGTCGATGATGAAGACGGTCGGGTTCACGGAACTGCGGGTGCGAAAGTGCGAAAGTGCGGGCCTGCGGGCGGCCACTTCGGCGTTGCGACGAACATCCGGGCGAGGCCGATTCCCTATCCCCTGTCCCCTGTAACCTGTCCCCTACTTCCGTTCCCAGCGGTCGGCGTCGCGCACCTCGTACTTGCGGAGCGTGCGCTCGATGGCGTCCTGCAGGTCCAGCCCCATCTGGTTGGCCAGCACCACGCACACGAACACGATATCGGCCAGCTCCAGCGCCACGTCCTGGTCCGGCTCGCCCGGCTTCTTGGTCTTGGGGCCGTAGCGGTGGTTCAGCTCCCGCGCCAGCTCGCCCACCTCTTCCGTCAGCCGCGCCAGGTTCACCAGCGGCGGAAAGTACCCTTCCTTGAACTGCCCGATATAGGCGTCCACCTGCCTCTGAACGTCGCGGAGATCCATCCGGGCGCCATGTTCGTTCGGGTTGTCGGGGAGATTGGTCTGAAAGGTATGCCTGTTCCCAAACGGAAACAAGGGCCTTGGCTGTGGGGAGATTTCCGTCACAGGGCGACGGATCACCTGGAAGGGCGATTGAAATCGCGGCAACAACGGCCCGAAGTCCGCCTTCGCGGACTCCCCGCCTCGGCATCTCCGCTCGATTCAATCCGGCAGAACGCCTCCGGTTCGCCTCCGCGCTCCGATGCCAGCCGAACAGCCTCGCGCAGTTTGCGAGGCTTCCCGTGGTTGTTGCTGCGGCTTCAGCCGCCGGTGCGCGGAGACGGGGCTCCTTGCGACGGCTTGTTGGGCGGCCCATTCTTTGGCTGTATACAGCATATCGGAGATGAGGATGTTGCGACGGGGGACGATGGCGGCGGCGATGCTGGTGCTGGCCACGGCGGCGTGCGGCACGGCGGCGGGGCAGACGCAGCCCGCGGCCGCGCCCATGCCGATGCCGGCGGACACCGCGCGCCCCGGCGTGTCGCCCGCGGACGTGGCGTTCATGCGCGGGATGATCGCGCACCACGGGCAGGCGCTGGAGATGACGGCGCTCGTTCCCGCCCGCACCACGAGCGAGAGCATGCGCCTGCTCGCGCGCCGCATCGACATCTCCCAGCAGGGCGAGATGGCGATGATGCGCCGCTGGCTGGCAGACCGCGGCCAGGACACCACGGCCGCGATGCAGCACGACATGCACGCCGGCATGCCCGGGATGCAGCACGCGGCGATGCCGGGAATGCTGACGCCCGAGGAGATGGCGCGCCTCGCCGCCGCCACCGGCCCCGGGTTCGAGCGGCTCTTCCTGGAGGGGATGATCCGCCACCACGAAGGCGCGCTGCGGATGGTGGCCGACCTGCTGGCCACTCCCGGAGCCGCGCAGGACTCCGAGACCTTCCGCTTCGCCTCGGACGTGGACGCCGACCAGCGCGCCGAGATCGCGCGGATGCAGGCCATGCTCGCCACCCTCCAGACCCCACGATGACGGGCCGCCCCCCACGCGGGGCGGCCCGCCAGCGCACCGTTCCCCATCCAGCAGGGAATCCGAGAGATGACGCCTCGATCGTTCGCACGCCCCCTTCCGCTCGCGCTGGCGGCGGCGCTCGCCGCCGCGCCGGCGGGCGCGCAGGGCACCAACCCCGCGGCGGACCCGCGCGTGGGGCTTTCCGCCGGCTGGACCGACGCCGGCCAGGCCATCCGCAACCTGGAGCTGGTGGCGCACCGTGACCGCCCCGAGCGCTTCGTGAACCAGGCCAACGCGGGCGACTTCGGCTTCATCAACGCCGACCTGGCGTTCCGCGGGCCGTACGTGTTCCAGGGCGGCTACAACGGCTTCCAGGTGTGGGACGTCTCCAACCCGTCGAACCCCGTGCTGCGGACCGCGCAGGTGTGCCCCGGCGGGCAGGGCGACGTGTCCGTCTACCGCAACCTGCTGTTCGTGTCGGTGGAGGAGACGCGCGGGCGGACCAACTGCGGCTCGGAGCCCATCACCGGGAACGTGAGCCCGGAGCGCTTCCGCGGCGTGCGCATCTTCGACGTCACCAACCTGGCCCAGCCGCGCCAGGTGGGGATGGTGCAGACCTGCCGCGGCTCGCACACGCACACGCTGGTCACCGACCCGCGCGACCCGGCCAACGTCTACATCTACGTCTCGGGGACGAGCCCGGTGCGCCCGGGCGAGGAGCTGGCCGGGTGCGTGGCCGTGCAGGACCCGGCGCAGGACCCCAACACCTCGTACTTCCGCATCGAGGTGATCAAGGTGCCCGTGGCGGCGCCGCAGGAGGCGCGCATCGTCAGCACGCCGCGCGTGTTCGCCAACGCGCAGACGGGGAACATCGCCGGGCTGTGGCGGGGCGGCGAGCACGGGCCGGGAACGCAGCGCACGGCGGCCACCAACCAGTGCCACGACATCACCGTCTACCCCGAGCTGGGGCTGGCGGCGGGCGCCTGCGCGGGGAACGGGATCCTGCTGGACATCCACGACCCGGCCAACCCGGTGCGCATCGACGAGGTGAGCGACCCCAACTTCGCCTACTGGCACTCGGCCACCTTCAGCAACGACGGCCGCAAGGTGCTGTTCTCGGACGAGTGGGGCGGCGGCACGCAGCCGCGCTGCCAGCGGAGCGACCCCCGGCTGTGGGGCGCGGACGCGGTGTTCACGCTGACCGACCGGAAGATGCGGCCGGCGGGGTACTACAAGCTCCCGGCGCCGCAGACGGCCACGGAGAACTGCGTGGCGCACAACGGCTCGCTGATCCCGGTCCCCGGGCGCGACATCATGGTGCAGGCGTGGTACCAGGGCGGGGTGTCGGTGTTCGATTTCACCAACCCGGCGCGCCCGGTGGAGATCGCCTTCTTCGACCGCGGGCCGATGAGCGCGGAGAAGCTGATGCTGGGCGGGTTCTGGTCGGCGTACTGGTACAACGGGTACATCTACGGCTCGGAGATCGGGCGCGGGCTGGACGTGTTCCGGCTTCGCCCCAGCGAGTACCTGTCGCAGAACGAGATCGACGCGGCCAACCTGGTGCGGATGGACACCTTCAATCCGCAGATGCAGACGCGGATGACGTGGCCGGCCAGCTTCGTGGTGGCGCGCGCCTACGTGGACCAGCTGGTCCGCAACCACGCGCTGGCGCCGTCGCAGACCACGCGCATCTCGAACCAGCTGGACCGCGCCGAGCGGATGGGCGCCACCGCCCGCCGCCCCGCTCTGCGCCAGCTGGCCGCGTCGGTCGACGCGCAGGCCGCGCGCTCCGCGGAGCCCGAGCGCGTCCGCATGCTGGCCGGCGCCCTGCGCGACCTGGCCGCCGCGCGGCGCTGATCGAAAAAGACGGGGCTCACGCAGAGGAGCATGGAGAAATTCCCTGTTTCTCCGATTCTTCTGTGAAGCCAGTCTTTCAACGGATTCGGTAGATGGAGATCGCCCCGGCGGAGGACTTCCGCCGGGGCGATTCGTCTACCTACCGCCGGAAGAGGTTCCGGGCGCGGTCGCGGAGATGGTCCCACCCCTCGCGGACACGGTCGCCGAAGTCCTCGTCGTAGCCGCTGCCGCCGTAGTCGCGGCCCATGCGGTCGGAGGCGCCCCACGTGCCGCCGTGGCGCTCGAAGCTGCCGCCGTTGTAGCCGCCGCCGTACCCGCCGGAGTCGCGGTCGAAGCTGCCGCCGCCCGCGTAGCCGCCCGACTCGCGGTCGAAGCCGCCCCCGCTGTACCCGCCATAGCCACCCGAGTCGCGGTCGAAGCCGCCGCCGCTCCAGCCGCTGCCGCCGCGGTCGAAACCGCCGCCGCGCAGGCCGCCGCTGCTGTACCGGCCGACGGAGTAGTCATCGCGGTCGTAGCCCTCGCCGCCCTGGCCGGAGAACCCGCCGTAGCCACCGCCACCGATGTTGTAGTCGCCCCGGTTCGTGCCGCCGGTGGTGTACCCGCGCTCGCCGCCGCCCGCGGTGTACCGGCCGCCCCATCCGCTCCACCCTGCCTCGCCGCCGTACCCGCCACCGCCGTAGCCGCCCTGCTCCGCGCCGTAGCCGCCGCCCCAGTTGGACGAGCGGCCCATGTTGCCGCCCAGGCCGCGCCCGCGGTCCATGCCGCCCCGGTCGCGGTTGATGTGCCAGTCGCGGTGCATGTTGTTGTAGTCGCGGCTGCCGGCGGTGAAGTCCTCGCCGTAGCGGTCGCTGCCGCCCGCGCTGTAGTCGCGGCCGTAGTCGTTGGGGGAGTAGCCGCGGTTCCAGTCGTTCCGGTTGTAGTCCATGCCGTATCGGGCCATGGTCACCCTCCGCAGAACGGGTTCGCTACGCGGAGCGCGCCCTCGTGCGCGCTCCGGAATTCGGGGCCGCAGGGGGATGCAGGTTGCGCGCCGGTAAGAGGTTCCGGGCGTTACAGGCGGGCGAAGGAGCGCGGGGTGATCGCGGGTGATGCGGCCGGAAGCGGGGGGCTCGGCATGCGATTAGTTTTCGCGGATTTTTTATTGAGGGATGACTGTCCCGATCCGCTGGATCGCGCCCTCTCGGGCCGGCCGAGGCGTCCACCTCTGTCGGGGGCTACCGAATTCGGGGGATCGATCGTGCGATTGGGAAGCGCACGTGCGACCTCGCCGATCAATCCTTCGGCCTGCAACCGTTCATGCGGAGGCAACGACCGCGTGGCCGGCCTCAGGATGACGTCTCTCTGCGCATTTGTTAATGCACAAGTGATCGCCAGATCCGGTATGGGTATCGAATCTCCCCCTGCCCTGCTGGAAAAAGACGAGAACGCGGAAGACGGGTCGTCTTTCGCGTCCTCGATCCATTCGGAGCGGGCAGATGGAAATCCCCTCGCATCCCCCCTGATGACGCAGTTGAGGGAGCCGGAGGAGCGCACCGGGACCGGAATCGCCCTACTTCCCCCAGACGCTGAGGATGCTGGAGAAGTCGTCCGTCCACGGCGCGACGTGGCGGCGGTTGACGGCGGGCCGCCACTCGGTGCGGAGCACGCCGAAGTCGGCATCGCTGCGCGCCACGCCGGCCCAGCTGCTGGCGGAGATGTAGAACCCGCGCAGGTTGGTCTCGCCGATGCGGGCCGCCACGCCGCGGTCCTTCGCCAGCGCGGCGACCACCGACTCGAGCTCGAGGTAGCGGTTGCTGAGGTGCAGCATGATGATGCCGCCGGGCGCCAGCTTGTCCAGGTACACGCCCAGCGCCTCGCGCGTGAGCAGGTGCACGGGGATCGCGTCGGAGTTGAAGGCGTCGACCAGAATCATGTCGTAGCCGTGCGGCGGCGCGTGGGCCATCGACAGCCGCGCATCGCCCAGCACCACCCGCATCCGCGCCGGAGAATCGGAGAGATAGGTGAAGTAGCGCCGGTCGCTGGCCATCTTCAGGATCCCCGGATCGATCTCGTAGAAGGTCCAGTCCTCGCCGGCGTTGCTGTAGGCGGCCAGCGTCCCCGTCCCCAGCCCCACAACGGCCACGCGCCGCCGCCCGTCCTCCGGCGCCTTCGCGGCGAAGAGCTGCCCGAGCGGCCCGCCGCGCGCGTAGTAGGTCAGCGGCTCGCGGCGGCGCGCCGGGTCCATGCTCTGCGCGCCGTGCAGCGTGCTGCCGTGGTAGAGCGTGTGGAAGCCGCCCATCTCCGGCGCGTTCAGCACGGCGAAGCGGCCGTAGAACGAGCGGTGCGCCAGCAGCGTGGGCTCGCTCTTCAGCACGAACGCGGTGCGGATGACCAGCGAGGTGCCGATGCAGAGCGCCAGCCAGAGCGGCGCGCGCCCCAGCCCGGCCGACACCAGCGCCATCACCGCCGCGGCCAGCGGGAGCTGCAGCCCGGGCGGGATCCCCGGCACGTCCTGCCGCGACACCAGAAGGAGGGCGAAGACGAACGCCGCGGTGCGCAGCAGGTTCATCAGCATCTGCCGGTTCGTGCGCGGCGCGGTGGGCCACGGGCGCGCCAGGCACGCCAGCGTGAGCACCACGGGATATTCCCACGTCCGCGTGAAGACGAGCGGCGCCACCAGCACGTTGAAGATCCCGCCCAGCACCCCGCCGACGGCGATCCAGAGATAGAACTCGGTGAGATGGGAGACGGAGGGGCGGCGGCGCGCCAGCTCGCCGTGGCAGACCATGGCGACGACGAACAGCGCCAGCAGGTGCATGGGGATGACCTGCATGGGCCGGCGCGTGAAGCCGTACATCAGCAGCAGCGACACCGCGGCGATGAAGAACGGCTCCGCGGCCAGCATCCATTTGTGCTTCAGCGGCGGCCGCGCGGCGAAGGCCAGGGTGAAGCTGAGCAGGTAGATGGCGAGCGGCACCACCCACAGCAGCGGCACCGGCGCCACGTCGGTGGTGATGAAGGTGGTGACGCTCAGCAGCAGCGACGACGGAATGGCCGCCAGCCCGATCCAGATCAGCCGCTCGCGCGCCGCCACTGGTGTCGTCGCGGCCGCGTCGATGGATGCGCCTGCGCCAGCCGGCACCGTCGACGCCGGGTCCGCCGCGGGGGAAAGGCGCCAGAGCGCGACCGCGGAGAGGACGACGAGCACGGCCAGCACGCCGTAGCCCACCGCCCAGGCGCGGCTCTGCTCCATCAGGCGCAGCCGCGGCTCCATCAGGAAGGGATAGCCCAGCAGCGCCAGCATGCTTCCCAGGTTGCTGGCGGCGTACAGCCAGTAGGGGTTGGCGGCACGGGGGTGCCCCGTCTCCGCGAACCACTTCTGCAGCATGGGCCCCGTCGCCGAGAGGACGAGGAACGGGAGGCCGACGGTAGTGAGCATCAGCAGCAGGAGCCAGGCGATGGGCTCCTGCCCGCCGCGCGGCGCCGCGCCCGCCACGCTGATGGGCAGCAGCAGCGCGGCCACCGCCAGCAGCACCACGTGCACCGCCGCCTGCCGCCGCACGCCCAGCTTCTGCGCGCCCACGTGGGCGTACAGGTAGCCGCCCAGCAGCGCCGCCTGGAAGAAGAGCATGCAGGTGTTCCACACCGCCGGCGTGCCGCCCAGCAGCGGCAGCACGAAGCGGCTGAACATGGGCTGCACCAGGAAGAGCAGGAAGGCGCTGGTGAAGATGGACGCGGTGAAGACGACGAGCACCCAGCGGTGCGCCGCGCGCGGCGGCGGGGCGGCGGCCGGGGTGTGCGCCGCGTGCACCGTCGCGGCGACGGGGGTCTGCTGGCTCAAGGAAGCACGGCGGTTGGCGGTGGCGCGGAACGCGGTGGGGTGGATGGACGCTTAAGATGGCGCCCGCCGCGCTCCCGTCAACTCGATGCGCTTCGCAGGTCGGTAAAGCGGAGCGGAGGCGGTGAAAATCGGCGGAGCCGCGAGACTTTCACGCGGCTCCGCCGAACCGGCGGCCACGATGCGCGTCGCGGCCGTCAGCCGATCCCCGGCTTCAGTAGCAGAGGCAGACGTTGTTCTGGCAGATGCCGTAGCCGCCGCACTTCACGTTGCACTGCACGGGGTCGCACCACGGGCGGCTGGCGTCGCGGGGCGTCGGCGCGGAGCCGAACGCCTGCGCGGCGCCGAAGGTGAGGCTGCCGAGGACTCCGAGCGCGAAGGCGCAGCGGCGCAGGATCGGGGCTCGCTTCATGGCGTGGGATCTCCCGCTGGGGTGTGGGCGCGGGCCACGCGGGCCCGCGGGGATGAGGCCCCGCCGCGATGCACGGCCGCCGGGACCGTTTCGGCGAAAACGGCACGGCAGATGGACACGGCGGCAGGGAACATTTGCCCGGACGGGGGGCTCCGCGGACCCCCGCCTGAACCGGCGCTCCATCTTACCGGCGGGAAAGATGATGCGTCAACATCCCGACGCCATGCCCTCCCACTTGGAGACGCTGGCGCGGACGTGACATTCCGTCCGAATTGCAAGCCGCCTCGGTCACTGCCGCAATGCGACGTCCCGCACCGCTTCGGACGATGCGCGCACTGGAGCGAACCGGCCGGAGCGAACGAATTTCTATTTTCCTTGTCCTCCGGCACCTCTCCGACGCACCTTCTCCGACATGCGTTTGCCCCGCGGTATCGCCTCCCGGGATGCCCACCCGACCGAGCCGCCGGGAGCACCGCTTCATACTCCCGCGCCGCGGTAGCTCGCGGCGCGACCCCTCTTTTCGCGTTGCCTTCGATGCCCGCCCTCACCCGCCTCACCGCCATCGTCGTCGCCATCGCGGGCACGGCGTTCGTCGGCGTTCGCCCGACCGGTCCGGTCGAGCGCGTGTCGTCCGTCCATCCGCCGCGCGCCTTCCTTCCCCGCCTCTCCATCGCCAGCGAGTACCGGCCGTGTGCCGTGACGCCCGGTGGGCTGGGAATTCCCGTCGCACGCTGCTCCGGGGGAGGCGAGCGGCGGCGCGAGCTGGCCGCGTTGACTCCGATGATCGTAGCGCGCGCCGAGCGCGAGCCGACCCCGGAGGCGCTGCACGCCGGCGCCCTGCTCGACGTGCTCTCGGATGCCGGGGAAAATACCCTCGACGGGGCCATCTCTTCCTTGCGGAGCGCGGCCGGGCTGTCGGACAACCCGGCGCCCGCGCTGAACGATCTGGCGGCAGCCCTGCTGGTGCGGGCGCAGGCCGCGCAGAATCCGCGCGACGCGGCGGAAGCGATCGACGTGAGCGAGCGTGCCATGAGCCTGACCCCCCACAACCCCGCCATCCTGTTCAACCGCGCCCTGGCTCTCGAGGCTTGGGAACTGAACGGCGATGCGGTCGGCGCGTGGCGCGACTACCTGGCCGTCGACCCCCACTCTCCCTGGGCGGACGAGGCCCGGCGCCACCTCCACGCAGCCGAGGCGCCCACCGGGCCGGAGCGGCTGTCTCCCGGCGCCACGGCGGACGAGCTGCGCGCCTGGGCCGCCCGCGCTCCCGAGGACGCATGGGCTGCCGGCTGGAAGGCGCTGGCGGAATGGAGCGAGACCACGCTCGCCGGCGACACCCTGGGCGCGGAACGGGCGCTCGCGCGCGCGGAAACGCTGGGCCGCGCGCTCCAGGGCCGCGACGCCACCCTCGCCGATGCCGCGGACGACATCCGCCGGCGTCAGCGTGACTCCGCGGCCGCGCGCCTCCTGGCCTTGGGGCACCGCGCGTACGCGAACGCGCGCGCCGACATGGAAATCCCCGCCTATGACACCGCGGTCGCGGCCTTCCGGGAAATGCTGGAGCAGCGCCTCCCCTCGCCCGCCCTCGAGTCGTGGGCGCGCCAGGGATACGCGGCCGCGTTGATCGGCGCCGGGAAATTTTCCGCGGCCGATACAGTCCTCCAGCTCCTGGAGCCGGGGCTGGATCGTGCGCGGAGTCCGATCCTGGCGGGGCGCACCCGCTGGAGCCGCGCCACCCTGGAGCTCCGCCTGAAGCATCCCGACGCGGTGATCGGCCCTGCGCACGAGGCCGCGGAGCTTCTCCTCCGCGCCGGAGCGCCGCGGCTGTCGGCGGGTGCGCTCTACGTGGCCGCGGACGGCGAAACAGCGGTGGGCGCGCTCCAGGCATCGCACGGTGACGCGCGCGAGGCGCTCAGGCGGGTGGCGCAAGACCCGGGCTCTGTCTGGCGTTGCAACGCGCTGGGGGCCGCAGCCCGTACCGCGCTGGCGGACGGTCTTCCGCACACGGCGCTCCGCTTTCAGGACGAGCGGGTGCAGGCGGCTGGCCTCAATGGACGTCCCGAGTACCTGGCCGAGGCATTCGCGGCCCGCGCGCAGATGCGGGCGGTTGTGGGTGACCAAGCGGGCGCACTCGGCGACGTGGAACTCGCCGAACGCGCGCTGGACAGCGTCGCGGCCGGGTTTCCCTCCTCGAAGCTCCGTGGGGACCTACAAGTCGCGCTCGCGACGGTGTATCTCGCCTCCGATCCGCGCCGCGCCGCATCGATCGCCAGCGAGATGGTGGGTTCGCCCGCGGCCTCGGAGAAGAACGGCGCCCCGCGGCTGTACCAGGCGCTGGTGCTACGGGCCAACGCGCGGCTGTCGCTGCGCGACACCGCGGGTGCGGCGGCGGACCTCGACAGAGCGGTGCGCGTCCTCGTTCCCAACCGCGCGGACGTGCTCGCCGCGCCCTTCCGCCTCTCCCTCGCCGAAGCGTCGCGCGCCGCGTTCGACCGGCTGGTGATGCTGAGGCTGAATGCCGGCGATACCCTCGGCGCGCTCCGGGACCTCGAACGCGGGCGCGTCTCTCTCGCGTTCCGCCGCGCCGGCGCGGCGAAGCGGCCGGCCACGGTCGCGGCCCAGCGCGGCGAGGTGGCGCTCGACTACGCGCTGGTCGGCGACACGCTGCTGATCTTCGTGATTGGCGACGGGCGTCCCCGTCTCGTGCGCGCCCGGGTGCGGCGCGACGAGCTCCTGGACGCCATCGGGCAGCTCGGCGTGCAGCTGGAGCGCGGCGACGCCGAGGCGGCGGTGCGGCCGGGGCTGGAGCGGCTCTTCGAGGTGATGCTCCGC
This sequence comes from Longimicrobium sp., assembly GCF_035474595.1. Lineage (NCBI taxonomy): Bacteria > Pseudomonadati > Gemmatimonadota > Longimicrobiia > Longimicrobiales > Longimicrobiaceae > Longimicrobium > Longimicrobium sp. The sequence goes on along the minus strand of NZ_DATIND010000001.1, from coordinate 71,851 downwards.
CCCGTCGCCGACCGGATCGGCGGTGCGGGATCGCGGCTGGTGATCGTGGCCGACGGCGAGCTGGCGGGTGTTCCCTTCTCCGCGTTGTTCGACCGGCGGAGTGCGCGGTACATGGTGGACGATCACGTCATCCGCCAGGTCCCCAGCCTGGCCGACGCCGCGGCCGGGAGCCCGCCCGCCCCTCCGCCCGCACGCGTCTCCATCGTCGCCGACCCGAAGTACGATAGGCGGGCCTATCCTGGCCTGCCGACCCTGGCCTGGGCGCGGGCCGAGGGAGACAGCATCGCGCGGCTTTACCCCCACGCGGAGCAGCTTCCCGGACCCGAGGCCACGAACCCGGCTGTACGCAGAGCGCTCGGGCGGGCCGAAGTCTTCCACTTCACCGGGCACGCGCTGTTCGACCCAGAGCGGCCCGAGCGCTCGTCGCTGGTGCTGGCGCCGCGCCCCGGCACCGCCGGCGCGCAGCCGCTGCAGGCGGCTGAGCTGGATTCGATGGACCTGCGGGGCACCCGGCTTATCGTGCTCTCCGCCTGCGAGACCCTGCGCCCGTCGGCGGGGCGGGGGAGCGCGTTCGCGGGGTTCGCGGCGGCGTTCCTGAGCGCGGGAGCGGCCGGGGTGGTGGGCGGGTCGTGGCGGGTCGACGACGCCGCCTCGAACCGGCTCATGGTGGAGTTCCACCGCGCCTACCGGGCGACGGGTCAGGGCGCGGCCTCCCTCCAGGCGGCTCAGAAGAAACTGCTCCACTCCGGGCGCCCGGAGTGGAGCAGCCCCTCCGCGTGGGCGGCATTCCGCTACGCGGGCAATTGATCACACTTCCAACCATCGGTACTCAAAATGCCATTTACCCTGAACCTCGGCTTCGCCGGGATGTGCCTGTTCGTACCCGAGCCGTCCGCCGCCAAGCCGGACACGATGCACGTGCTGCTTCCGAACACGGAGGGCCACGGAATGGAAATGGGCGCGGAGATGCACTTCGCAGCCTTCATCTACGACCCGGCCTGCGAGGTCGAGAACAACGCCGCGCCGGGCGGCGTGGTGAAGAACCCCGAGGTGATCGAGATCGAGCACACGCTCCTCGACCTAACGAAGCTTTCGGCGTCTACGACCACGGTGCTCGAGGTCCCGCCGGGTGCGGCCAACTTCGGCACGCTGGTGAAGCGCAAGGTCGACAAACGGCACTTCAGAGACGCGAAGCCCGGCGGACAGGTCGTCTCCAGGATCTCGTTCAGCAAGGGAAGGGCGTGCGTTCCCGACAATGCGAAGGGCGGAATCTGGAAGCTCGCCGGAGTAAGCGGCCAGCAGCTTCCCATCCGGGTCGTCTACGAGATCAAGGTGGACGGAACCTACCTGGACCTGGACTTCCAAGGGCTGAACAAGCACCCGAAGAAGCGCAAGCTGCGGCTCTACCCCGACAAGGACAACGTCCTGAACGTGTGGATCTTCCATGCACCCGAGGACCAGCTTCCCGCCGAGCTGCCGCCGCCCGTCAGCAAGAAGACGACCATCGGAATCAATGACGAGAACCCTCACTTTGCGGCCTTCTACAACATCGTAGGGGTAGACTTGCCGATCCTGGAGTCCTTCCCCGCAATGTCCCCGGCGCCCTCCGCGGAATCGGGCGGAGGCGAGCAGTCAGACGCCGGCGGGATGGTGGGGGATGAGCACATCGGAGCCATGTCGGGCGGAGACCATCCCGCCGCGGAAGACGCCGGCGCTGGGTTGCTCACCCCACAGGCCGCGGCGGCGGCCGCGTCAGGAAGCGAGGTGACCTGCGTCATCGCGCTGGCCGAGACCAGGTAGCGGGCCGGGATCGATTCGATCAGGAGCCCGGACGGACGCGGGAGTCCGGGCTTCCTTTCATGCTCTATCCATCCTGAATCATGCCTCTCATGTCCGCTTCCGTGGCGTTCTTCGAGTTCACGACCACCCTGGCCTCGCTGCGGATGAGCGGCGAGGGCGGCCGCTCTGCGAAGATCCGCCTCTATCCGGGTCCGGCCGGGCCGCTGGAGACACTTCGTTCCCTCGGGATCCGGTGCGGCGTGGTCACATTCCGCCGGGATCTTTCCCGGAAACGCCTCGTCCAGGAGCTGGCGACCGGGATCTTGGCGAACCTCGTCGACCCTCGCCTGGTGGTCTGCGGAAGCGACGTCGCCTCGGTCCTGGAAGAGGCGGCGGCCGTGGCGGAGGAGGTGGAGGGGCGCGGCACCACCTCGGGGCTGGTGGCCGGCGAAGCCCGCGACCGGGCCGCGGCGCTCGCCGCCGGCTTCGCCGCGGCGCCTCACCCGGTGCTCGCCCCTCCGGTGTTTTCGGAAGGGCTTCCGCTGAGATACGCCCGCCTCCGCCCGCCCCCCGGCGCGCAGGGCGACTGGCGGAGCGTGCTGCGCGAGCAGAGCTTCGTCGCAGTCCACGTCGCGCGCGAGCCGGGGCAGGCGGGCGTCTCGGTGTACGGGATCGCCGACGTGGCCACGCTCGCCCGCCTGGACGACCTGGGTTTCTGGATCGACCGGCTGGGCCGGGAGGACGAACCGCAGACCACGACGCTCGTTCTCCTTCGCGACGACCGGCGGAACGAGAGCGGATTCCTTTCCCCCGGAGGGAACTCGTTCGACCTGTTCGGATCCGCGAAGAGCTCGTCGAGCGTCGTCGCGTCGACCCACCAGGGACTGGTCGTCGCCGTTCCCGCCGGGCGCCCGGTCGTGGCGTACCGCATTCCCGGCGCCCTGCATGGCCACTCCACGCGGCTGGCACCCGCCGTCTCGCTCCTCGGCTCGCCGCTCCAGCGGCCTTCCGTCGCTTCGGCGGAATCCTTCGCCGCCGCCCCGCTGTTCGCGCTGTCGGCCGAGGAAGCGGCCGTGATCCGGGGCATCGAGGCCGGCACCATCCTCGCCGACATCTCCGCGTACTCCGGCGCGGCCGCGCTCTCCACCGGCAAGGCGATCGACAGCCGTGACATCTTCAGGCGCGACAACCTGAAGGCTGTCCGCGCGCTCGAGAACGATCTTGAGACCCGCGGGCTGGGGCACGTAGACGTGCACACGCTGCCGTTCACCTGCACGTCCGCGGACGAGAGCGGGACGCGCTACAACGTGGAAGCGAAACTGCCGGCCCCGGCCTCTCCCGCCGACAGGCTGGACGGGATCGTGATGGTGACCGCCCATCTCGATTCAACCGCCGAGTTCGACCGGCCGTACAACCCGGCCAGCGATCCCGCCCCGGGAGCCGACGACGACGCGAGCGGGATCGCGGCGGTCCTCTCCGTCCTCGACGCGACGGTGAAGCTGCTGGCGATCCCGGGCCCGCGCCGCGAGATCCGGTTCGTGCTGTTCAATGCTGAGGAACGCGGGAAGCTCGGGAGCGACGCATACGTGGCCGATAGTCGCGCTCATTGCGAGGACATCCGCGCCGTGTTCCACCTCGACATGATCGGCTACGACGGAAACGGCGAGCCGGTCGTGGAACTTCACGCGGGATCATCGGACCCGTGCGTGGCGGAGGGCTCGCGCATGCTCGCGTCGCTGATCGAGGGTGTCGGGGACCAGCTGCGCCTGCCCCTGTCGTTTCAGAGATTTCCGTCGAAAGACCAGCCGTCGGACCCCGGCGAGGATTGCAGCGACCACCAGCTGTTCCACCAGCATGGAATCGCGGCCTGCTTCATCTGCGAGGACTTCTTTCCCGGACCGGGGAACGCACCCGGCGACCGCAACGTCAACTGGCACAGGCAGTCGGACGAAGTGGGCGCTATCGCGAAGGACTACGCGACTGCGATCGTGCAGGCCGTGGCCGGCGCGGTCTGGATCGCGGCGACCAGAGCCGATGCACTGCCCTCTCAGCCGTGCGTGGAATGCAATAGCTGATGGATCGGGTCTATCTCCGCCCTTCCCAGGCTCGGAGCGCGAAGTCCTGCAGCGTCATGCACCCGATGTCGCCGGTGACGGCGAGGGCGCTGCGGGCGCCGGCCGGCCACCGCCCCAGCCGCACCATGGGCCCGTCCGCCGCCTCGACGGCGGCGAGCACCGCGGCTTCGTCGACCGTCCGCCCCGGGACGTCGATCCAGGCGCCGTAGCGCGGCGCATCGTCCGACACCTCGGCGGGGAAGCCTTCCTCGGCCAGGAAGGTGAGCGCCGCGGCGGGGGAGCGGGTGGAGACGCCCACCACCGGCTTGCGCTCGGCGTGCGCCTCGAAGTCGCGCGAGCGGGCGACGCGGTCGGCGCCGAACCAGGGCTCCGTCTCGCCCTCGGCCAGGTTGCGCACCAGCAGCGTCGCCATCGGATCGCCGTCCAGCACCACGCGGACCCGCCCTGGCTCCAGCTCGTGCACGGCGAGCTTCGACTGCGCGCGGCGGCGCCACCAGCGCGCGATGCGGTCCAGCGTGGCGATCCAGACGGGGGGGCGGCGGCCGCGCGCATCGGCCAGCAGCGCCCCGAGCGCCTCCTCGCACTCGTAGATGCGCTCGGGGTGCAGCCGCAGGGTGAACAGCTCGCCGCGGCGCCAGGTCGTTTCCAGCACCGCCCGCCACGTGATCGCCTGCTCGGCGGGAGAGAAGCGGAGGCGCTCCACCAGCAGCGCGTCGTCCGGCAGGGCGACGGGGAGATGCACCACGCCGCCGCGCTCCGCCGGCCGCACCGGGGCGGCCGAGGCGTCGCCGTACGCCGGATACATCGCGCCGATCGCGCGCGGGAACGCCGCCGCGTCGAAGGCGACCGGCGTGGTGCTGTGGTAGACGAAGCCGAGCCCGGCGACCGCGTCGTCGGTGGCGGCGCTGGCGCGCAGGAAGGGGGCGCGGAAGCCGCTGAAGGGAACGCCGGCGCCGTGGAAGATGCCGACCGCGCGGGCGATGCTGGCGCGCTGCTCGGCCGGCGAGCGGAGCGCCAGGTCGTCGTGCGCCAGCCCGTGCACCGCGAACTCCACCCCGCGCTCGCAGAAGCGGCGGACCGCCGGCTGGTTGCGGTGCAGCACGCTGGCGGTCACGGCCCAGGTGGGGCGGACGCCGAATTCGGCGGTCAGCGCGTCGAAGCGGGCCATCCGCGCCTCCATCGGCCGCGGCGAAACGCCGAAGCGCCAGGCGATGGAGCGCGCGCGGGACATCGAAAAGGGGACCGCCATCACGCTCTCCGCATCGGGATCGTGGGTCGGGGGGCATCACACACCGTGGCGCAGGGGCAACGCCCGTTCCCCATCCCCACCCATCCCCAAACACCTCTCCCGCAAAGAGTTGGGCGACAACGGACGGTCCGTCCCCTCGCCCTTCCTGCATCGCCCCGTTCCACGGCTGTAACGGCGCGTGCAGCAGAATTCGTCGTGTCCGGCGTTCTGCATCAATCACAAAGAAGCGCCAGTCGAACGAAAACGCCCGGCATCGCGGCCGGGCGTTTCGTTCAGGCGTCGATCTCCTCCACCGTGCCGGACTGGTAGGCGGCCAGGAGGCGGTCGAGTCGCGGGCGCGAGATGCCGAGGATGCGCGCCGCGCGGCTCTTGTTGCCGCGCGTGTGGTTCAGCACGCGCTCCACGTGCCGCTGCTGCGCCTGCGCCAGCGTCACCAGCCCGTCGCCCTCCTCCTCCTCGGCGGCGGGGGCGAGCGACGGGGCCAGCGAGAAGCCCTCGGGCGAGAGCGCCGAGCCGCGCGCCATCACCGCCGCGCGCATGATGGCGTTCTCCATCTCGCGCACGTTCCCCGGCCAGTCGTGCTCCTGCAGCATCTGCATCACCCGCGGGGGGATCACGCGCACGTCCTTCTTCAGCTCGCGGGCGGCGCGCGCCAGCAGGTGCTCGGCCAGCACGGGAATGTCGTCGCGCCGCTCGCGCAGCGGGGGGATGCGGATCTCCACCACGCGCAGGCGGAAGTACAGGTCCTCGCGGAACCGGCCCTGCCGCACCAGCTCCTCGATGGGGCGGTGCGTGGCCGCCAGCACGCGCGCCTGCGTCTTCCGCGCCCGCTCGCCGCCCACGGGGTGGAACTCCTTCTCCTGGATCACGCGCAGCAGCTTGGCCTGGAAGGCGGGTGAGGTGTCGCCGATCTCGTCCAGGAAGATGGTGCCGCTCCCGGCCAGCTCGAACTTGCCGCGCCGGTCGGCCACCGCGCCGGTAAACGCGCCCTTCACGTGCCCGAACAGCTCGCTTTCCAGCAGCGACTCGGCCAGCGCGGTGCAGTTGATGGCCACGAACGGCTCGTCGGCCCACGGCGAGTATTCGTGGATGGCGCGCGCCACCAGCTCCTTCCCCGTTCCCGTCTCGCCGCGGATGAGCACGGGCGCGCGGGTGCCGCTGAGCATCCCGATCAGCTTGTAGATCTCGATCATCTGCGGCGAGCGCCCCACCCCGTAGCGCAGCGTGTCCTCGGCCGCCGCGGCGTCGCCCGCCTTCGCGCGCGAGCGGGCGGCGCGGTCGCGCATGCAGCGGGCGACGAGGAGGTCGAGCTGCTCCAGGTCCACCGGCTTGGCCAGGAAGTCGTACGCCCCGCCGCGGATGGCGCCAATGGTGGTGCCCATGTCCTCCTGGCCCGTCATCACGATCACGTCGGTGTCGGGCATGGCCTGGTTCACCTTGGCCAGCAGCTCCAGCCCGGTCATCCCCCCCATGTGCACGTCGGTCACGAGCACGTCGGGGCGGAAGTCGTGCAGCTGGCCCAGCGCGGACTCGGCGCTCGAGGCGGTGCGGACCTCGAAATCGGCGCGGCGGAAGTGGAACTCGAAGGCCGCCAGCGTGGCGGGCTCGTCGTCCACGATCATGATCCTGCGGCTCATAACAGAAGTGCGTGAGTGCGTGAGTGCGGAAGTGCGTTAGTGACTTTGTGCGTTCGTGCGTTCGTGCGTGTGCGTCGGGAACGTCGGAGGCGCTCGAGTGGCGGCGCTGCGCCAAAGCCAGCGCACTCCCGCACTCCCGCACTTTCGCACTGCTGTTTTGGGCGTGTTGGGCGCTGGAGCGCCCAAACGGGCTGCGCGCGCGGTAGGCAACGATACGACTGTTGCCAACCGCGCCGGGCCCCCGCCGCGCCCTGCAATCTACCGATTATCCAGCCTCGGCGCGGCGCGGCGGGGTCCCGGCCCTGCGGGCGCGCATCCCTCACGCATCCGGTGGATAGTGCGGGAGTGCGGAAGTGCGGGAGTGCGTTCGATCCATCGCGCGGCCGGCGATCCTGCACCGATGGCCAGCGCACTTTCGCACTCTCGCACTTTCGGTCAAGGCTGCCCCGGCGGCGGTCCCGGAGGCCCAGGCGGTCCTGGCGGCGGGTTGCCGGGGTTGTGGCCGCCGTGGCCCTCGCCCATCCCGCCGTCGCCCGATCCGTGGAACTGGCAGCACCCCGCGGCGCAGGCCATCCAGCCGAACACCACGCCCGTCTGCATCGCGTCCGCCTCGTCCGCGGGCGGGGCCGGGCCGCCGCGCTCCAGCGCCGCGAACCGCTCCGTCCGCATCCCCGCCGAGGCGGAGAAGTTCGTCTCCGGCCGCCAGCGCGCCTGCGACGCGCCGCTCATCCCGTCGGCGTTGAAGGCGAAGTCCCACCCCTGCCTCTGCTGCTGGTACGGCAGGAACTGGATCTTCCCACTGCGGTTGCGGAACATGGCGTACCCCTCGTTCGCCTGCACCAGCAGGTACACCGTGTCGGTCGCGTTGTCGTCGCGGAAGCCCAGGTGCTTGTTCTGCGCGGGCACGACGTCGCCCGCGTACCGCACCACCGCGCCCACGAAGCGCAGCTGGCTGGCCGCCGCCATCGCGGCCGTCAGGCACTGGGTGCGCGACTCGGTGCGGATCCGCAGCCGCTGCGCCGCGCACCCGCTGCACGGCACCACCGTGGAGTCCTGCCCCGCCGCGTCGGGGAACGCGATGGCGTTCGCCTTCACGAACTCCGCCACGTGCGACCAGTCCTGCGCCGGCCCGGTCACCTTGAACGCCGTGTCGGGGACCGCGGGCGGCTGCGCCGAGGGCGGGCTGCAGTCGGGCGCCGCGTCCGCCCGGGCCACCGCCGCCTCGCTCGCGGGAGGCGGAGGCGCGCTCTCGGGGCGCGCCGCGGGGGGGCGGTCGGCGGTGGTGCAGGCCGCCAGCGCGGCCGCGGGGATGAGCGCCAGCCACCGGCCGAGCCGGGGCGAAGTGCGCCAACAACGCATCAGGACCTCTCCTGTACTGAAGGGGTGGGCAATCCGGCCGGCCCGGTGCCGGCCGGAAAGGTTTCGCTACCGGCGCCGGGCCGGGTTCGGGTGGGGGTTGGGATTGGGATTGGGATTGGGAGACGGATGGTGGCCGCGGGGACCGCGCGGGCCGTGCTCCTGGTCGCCGCCGTCACCGGTGCCGTGGAACTGGCAGCACCCCGCCGCGCACGCCATCCACCCGTACGACAGCGTGGTCTGCACCGCGCCCGCGGCCGCCTCGCCGCCCGCGTCCGGCGCGGCGGGCCCGCCCCGCCGCAGCGCCCGCACGGGAGAATACGCGCCGGAATACGACGCCAGCGTGGTGTCGGCCCTCCACAGCGCCCAGGTGCCGGCGGGCGGCGTGTCGGGCGCGTGGAAGAAGAACGCCCATCCCGGCGTCACCAGTCCGGGCTGCGGCGCGAAGGCCGTCACGTCGCCCGTGGTGCGGAAGAGCGCGAACACCGAGTCGTTGCGCACGAACAGGTACACCGAGTCGCGGTTGCTGCCGCCGCCCGAGATGTTGGCCGGCCCGAACCCGTACGCCGGCAGCGACCCCGGCCCCTGGCCCACCACCATCCCCACGATCCGCAGCTGCCCGTTGAACGCCGCCGCGTCCAGGCACATGGCCAGGTGCTCGGAGCGGATCTGCAGCACCTTGGGAAGGCAGCTGGGGTCGCCACTCGTGTTGCACAGCTTCACCGGCTGCGTGTCCATCACCCCCAGGTCGAAGTTCGCGCCCGCCGCCTTCATGTAGTCCGCCACCCGCTGCCATCCCTGGCCGCCCCGGGTGCTGATGAAGGTGTCCGCCGGGATCGTGGGCGTGCACGCCTGCGCCCCGCCCGGCGGGGAGTCCAGCGCCTCCGCCGGCCCGGCGGCCAGCACGCACGCCAGCACCGCGGCCGCGCCCAGCAGCAGCCTTCCGCTTCGCTTCACCCGGTCCATTGTCTCCTCCTGCATCATGTGGGGATGGAATTCGTCCGGCACACCCGCGTCCCGGAGCCCAACCGGCGGCGGCGAAGGGGCCGCGGCCGGCGAAACGATCTGTTCTCGGCGGAGAGTCGGGGGGATGGGCGGCGAGCGGGCGCCTCCGCAGCGCAAACTACATGGCTTCCCCGCGCGCACAAGCGATCCGAATCGCCCCGCGCCACCGATGTCCCCATCCGCGCGCCGCTTCGCCTCTCCGCCCGATGCGGCGATCCGGAATCCCGAAAACCGGTCCTCCGCAGGCCCCTCTCCACCGGAAGGGAGAGACGCGGCAGCGGCGCCGAACGTCACCGAATCTGCTACAGCGTGGCGCATCAGGGGCTCCCGTGGGACTTGCACTCCCGGCCTGCTCCCCCCACTATGCGTTTCCCGGCTCAACCTTCTTTCCCGGCTCTATCACCTCCCGCGAATCCGCCGTGTTTTCGCTGAAGCTCCTGGGCTGCGCCGCGCTGGAGAACGACGGCGTTCCCGTCTCCGGCCGCGCGGTGCACCGGAGGCGGATAGCCCTGCTGGCGGTGCTGACGGCGGCCCGGGGGCGCATGGTGGGGCGCGAGCGATTGATCGGGTACCTGTGGCCCGACCACTCGGGCGACGCGGCGCGCCACCTCCTTTCCGAATCCCTCTACATCCTCCGCAAGGCCATCGGCGACGACGCCTTCGTCTCGGCCGGCGACGAGCTGTCGCTGGACCCGGCGGTGGTGCAGAGCGACGTGGGCGCCTTCTTCCAGTCGCTGGACGCCGACGACCCCGAAAGCGCGGTCGCCCTCTACGCCGGGCCCTTCCTGGACGGCTTCTACGTGGCCGACGCGCCGGACTTCGAGCGCTGGGCCGAGCAGGAGCGCGACCGCATGGCCCGCGCGCACGCCCGCGCGCTCGAGGCGCTGGCGGAGACGGCGGAAGCCGAGGGGCATCCGCTGCGCGCCGCGGAGTGGTGGAAGCGGCTGGCGCGCGAGGACCCGTACAGCTCCCGCGTGGCGCTGCGGGTGATGCAGGCGCTGGACGCCGGCGGCGAGCGCGCGGCCGCCGTCCGCCACGCCTCGGTCCACGCCGCGCTGGTCCGCGGCGAGCTGGGCGCCGAGCCGGACGCCGAGATCGAGGCCTTCGCCCGGCGCCTGCGCGAGGCGCCGCGCCCCGCCCCGCCGCCGCCGTCCGTCTCCGCGCTGGCCGCTTCGGGCGGGTCGGCGGCGGGGGAGGGGGGGACGGCGGTGATGGAGGCCGCCCCGCCCGCCCTCTCCACCCCCGCGACCGAGGCGGCGCCCGCTCCCGCGCCCGCGGTCCCCTCCCCCGCCCCCGTGGAATCGGGCGAGGCGCGGCGGCGGCGGACCTGGGGGATGCGGATCGCCGCGGTGGCCGCGCTGCTGGTGGCCGGTGTCGGGCTCACCTTCCTCCTCCGTCCCGCACCGGCGAAGGGAGACGAATCGCTCTTCATCGTCCTCCCCTTCGAGCACGGGAGCGGGGCCGGCGCGGCCGCGCTCTCGCCCGACCAGGCCGAGCTGCTGGTGTACGACGCGCTCTCGCGGTGGCGCGACGTGCGCCTGGTGGACGCGCAGCGCGCCCGCGACCTGATGGCCCGCCGCGGCCCCCCCGCCTCGCTGGAGGACGCGCGCCGCATCGCCGCCGACGCCGGCGCGGGGCGGCTGGTGTGGGGCGAGATCACCCCGCTGGGCGACAGCGTGGCCGTGCGCGCCGCGCTGTACGACCTGTCCGGCGGCGGCTCGCTGGCCGAGCGCACGGTGCGCGTGGGGCGCGACCTGAACGGCGTGTCGCAGAAGATGGGCGAGCTCGTCGCCGCCCTGGTGGGGCGCGGGGGGTCGGCGGGCGACGCGGCGGGAACCACCTCGCTGGCGGCCTGGCAGGCGTACCAGCGCGGGCGCACGGCGCTGGCGCGCTGGGACCTGGACCGCGCGCGGCAGGAGCTGGCCCGGTCGGTGGAGATCGACCCGGGGTACGCCAGCGCGCACTTCTGGCTGGCGCAGGCGCAGCAGTGGGGCGGCACCGCGCGGGCCGAGTGGCGCGACCACGCCGTCCGCGCGCTGGCCGATCCCACGCGCCTCTCCGCCCGCGAGCGCGACCTGGGGCGCGCGCTGGCGCTGCTCGGCGACGAGCGCTACCCCGAGGCCTGCGCCGCCTACCAGGGCCTGGTCGCGCGCGACTCCACCGACTTCGCGGCGTGGAACGGGCTGGGCGAGTGCCAGCGCCGCGACGACCTGGTGCTGCGCGACCCGTCCAGCCCCAGCGGGTGGCGCTTCCGCAGCAGCTACCACCGCGCCATCCTGGCCTACAGCCGGGCGCTGCGCACCGTGCCCAGCGCGCTGCAGGCCTTCCGCGGCTCCGGCTTCGAGCGCCTGCAGCGGCTCCTGCAGACCGACGACCGCACGCTGCGCCCCGGCAAGGCCCCGGGCTCCGCGCCGGGCGACACGCTGCGCTTCGCCGCGTACGTGGCGCTCGCGGGCGACACGGTGGCGTACGTGCCCTGGCCCGTGGCGGACGTGAGCGCGCTGAAGAAGGAGACCATCCCCGCCACCCGCGGCGCCGCCGGCGTGCGCAACCGCGGCGTGCTGGCCGACGTGCTGCACGAGTGGACCCGCGCCTTCCCGCGCAGCCCCGACGCGCACGAGGGGCTGGCGCGCGCGCTCGAGGCGATGGGCCAGATCCGCGCGGTGAAGCAGGGCGCCCCCTCGGCGTTCAGCGAGGTGGCCACGGCGCGCGGGCTGGCCTCCGACCCCGAGCAGCGGCTGCGGCTCTCCATCACCCAGGTGCGGCTCTTCCTGCGGGTCAGCGACTTCGAGCACGCGCGCGCGCTGGCCGATTCCACCCTGGCACTCTGGCGCTCGCCCGGCCCGCACGACGCGGGGCTGATCGCGCCGCTGGCCATCCTCACCGGGCGGGTGGAGGAGGCGCGCCGGCTGCTGCGCGCCGCGGCTCCCGAGCGCGAGTTCAACACCCCGCTGGGCGAGCCGGTGGAGGCGCAGGTGCCCGTGGCCGAGGCGCAGGGCGACGCGCTGGCGTACGCGGTGCTGGGGATGGTGCCGGAGGAGCGCGAGGCCGAGGCGTCGCTCGAGCGGCTGATTGGCGCGTGGGTGGACCCCGCCCGCAAGGACGCGGCGCGCACCGCGCTGCTCAGCCCGCTGCGGCGGCTGTCCACCGCGTACGGCGCCCCGCGCGCGGCGCCGCTCCCGCAGGCCGACTACACGATGGAGATGCAGCAGATGCTGGCCGGGGGCGACGCGGCGGGGGTGCGCGCGCGGCTGGCCGCCCTGCGCGAGGCGCTGGGCGCGCGCCGGCCGGGCGACATGGACCTGTCCTACGTCTTCCCGCAGGCCGCGCTGCGGCTGGCTCTGGGCGACAGCGCGGGCGCGCAGGAGGAGCTGGACCGCACGCTGCTGACGCTCCAGGCGCTCCCCTACACCGTGCTGGACACCCCCGAGGAGGCCGGCTCGCTCCTCGGCATCATGCGCCTGCGCGTGCGGCTCGCATCCCCCGGCCGCGACCCCCGCACGGCCGAGTACTGGCGCCACGCCCTCGCCACCCTCTGGTCCGGCGCCGACCCGCGCCTGAAAGCCGCGATCCGGTAGTCACATCCATCGGGTTGACGTTATCTTTGAGCGAGAGTGCGTGTGTCGCCCCGCCTCCCGACACAGACGCCATCCTGAGTCGAACACCGCGCTTCGCGCGACCATGATGGATGAAAGGGAGGCGTCCTCCGGAGCCGGAACCTGTCGCCGAGCCGAACAGCCTCGCGCAGTTTGCGAGGCTTCCCCGTAGTTGTTGCCGCGACTTTAGTCGCCGGTGAGGGGGCAGGCCGCGAACTTCTATTCAGCGCCTGTAGACGACCACCGCCGCCCATCACAGCAGAAAGTAGAGGATGGGAGCAGGACTTTCTTAGGAGGCCCGGCCACACCGCAACCGCGATTCCACGCAAGCACTTGCAGGCCGAAGGATCCATAACGCGTCCCGCACGTCAGCCCGGGACATGCCACGATCCCTCTTCTCCATTTCATTATGGGGATACTGGGGATGCGTCTGGAGGAGATATGGAGCGGAAGGTTTCTGTCAGTGTCACCGTGCCCTCTCGTGAAGAGGCGCGCCGGCGGATCCACAGCCAGCCGGGGTTCTTCTCCTCCATGAGCCCGGAAGCGCGCGAGGCCATCCTGACCCACGACGGTCCGGAGGTGATCGGACCGCGGGGGACACGGAAGCGGTAAACATCACACGCACTTCAGCACACGATGAAGCTCCCGCGCCTGTCCGGCGTGGGAGCTTTCTGCTGTGCGCTCGTCCTGTCGCTTCCAAATTCCAGTAGCAGACGACCGCGATCTGGAGTAGCAGATTGCAATCTCCATCTGCTCTGGACGGGCTGCATGCGAGTGGAGAAACGATCCGAATCCACCTGTTTAGATCAACGCCTGAAATAGGCCATATTTCACAACTCGTTGCAGCATAAGGGAGATGAGAGGGAGGTTGATAGGAGGTTGATCGCGCGCGAGAGCAGGAGGAAATGCGCTTGAGGGCGCGGGCGCAACGTGTAGCGCGTGAGGGGCGAGCCAGTCCGCATCGCCCCCCGCCGACCCCGACCCACGGACCGACCGATGCGCGCCACCCGAATCGCCCGCCCCCTCCCCCGCTCCCTCCGCGAGCCGGCCGACGCCCTCCTCCTCCCCCGCGACCACGCCCCCCGGCGGACGCGTCCCGTCGCGACCGGGCGGACGGAGCGGACGATCGCGCTGCTGGAGATGCGGGCAGGCGTGGCCGCCGCCGCGAACCTGGGCGGCACCGCGGCTGGCGCGCTCCGGACGGCGCTGCAGGAGATCTGCACGCGGCTCGGCTGGCAGGCCGGGCGGGCGGTGGTGCTGGACGCCGCCGGGCGCGCTACGGACGTGCTGTGGCACGGCTCGCCCCGCCGCTTCGCCGCGTTCCGCGAGGCGTCGATGGCGGTGGCCGCGGCGGACGGGCGCGGCGTGGCCGGGCGCGCGCTGGCGGCCGGCGGGCCGGTGTGGGCGGCGGACGTGGACGAGGACCCCACGCTGGCGGTGTGGCTCGCGGCGCGGCAGGCGGGGCTTCGGAGCGCGCTCGCCTTTCCGGTGATGGCGGCGGGGCGCGCGGTGGCGGTCGTGGAAGCGTGGGCCTCGCAGAACGAGGCGGAGGACGCCGCCGTGCTCGACGCCTGCGTCTTCGCCGCACGCCAGCTCGGCGCCGCGTTCGAGCGCGAGGCCGAGCGCGCCGCCCTCCGCGCCGAGGCCGATTCGCTGCGCGCGGTGGTCGCCGCGGCGCCGGCGGGCGCGGTCGCCTTCGGGGCCGACGGCGAGCCGGCGCTCTGGTCGTCCGTCGCGGCGGAGCTGCTGGGCGGCTCGCCGGAAAGCGGCGGATGGCAGCCGGTGCGCAAGGCCGCGGGCGAGGCGATCCGCGCCGGCCGCCCGTCCACGCTGAGCCTGCGGACCGCGGGCGACCGCCCGCTGAAGCTGCGCCTGTCCCCCGTCACCGTGGCGGACGGGGCGCAGGGAGCGGCCGGCTGGGTGTGGAAGCAGCGCGCGGCGCGCCCCGCCGCCCCGGCGCCCGCTGTGCAGGCGGAGACGGCGTCGCGCTGGGCCGACCAGGCGCTGGCCACCGTCGCGCACGACCTGCGCAGCCCGCTCACCGGCATCACCCTGGCGGCGGAGACGCTGCTGCGCGCGAAGTCGGCCGGCGGGGAGCAGGGCCCCGAGGCCATGCTGCTGGGCTCCATCTGCAATGCCGCCGAGCGGATGCGCGAGATGGTGAACGACCTGCTCGATGCGTCGCGGGTGGACGGCGGCGCCATCCCCATCGCCCCGCGCGAGGTGGAGCTGGGCGCGCTGCTGCGGGACGCGGCGGACGCGCAGCGGCTCCAGGCGGCCGACCGGGGAATCGCCCTGAGCGTGGAGGAGTTCCCGGCCTGCACGGTGGCGGCGGACGCGCGGCGGGTGGCGCAGGTGTTCCAGAACCTGGTCGGCAACGCGCTGGCGCACACCCCCGGCGGCGGCCGGGTGACGCTCTCCGCCGCCATCCGCGGCGGCGAGGTGCGGGTCTCGGTGCGCGACACCGGTCGCGGCATCGCGGCGGCGGACCTGCCGCGCGTGTTCGAGCGCTTCTGGCGCGCGGCGGACGCCCGCGGCAAGGGCGCGGGGCTCGGCCTCTCCATCGTGCGCGGTATCGTCGAGGCGCACGGCGGCACCGTCCGCGCCGACAGCACGGTCGGCGAGGGCACCACGATGACCTTCACCCTCCCGCTCGCCGAGGAGCTGGCGATGGCGGCGTGACTTCGCGGCGGGATCGGGATTGGACTGATCGGGAGATGGAGAAACGAAGCGGCGCCCGGGATCGCCCCGTGCGCCGCTTCGTCGTCGCTCGATGGCCCGCGGCTCACATGATCGGCGCGAGCTCGGTTTCGGTGAGGGCGGCGCGGCGGGGGAGGAACCAGGCGAGCGAGACGGCGCAGAACGCCACGCCCGCCGCCGCGGCGGAAACGGGGATCGCGCCCATCCATCCCAGCAGCGCGCACGCGGCGCCGAGAACCAGCAGCCGCGCCGTCTCGATCGGGCCGGCCCACTTCGCGGACTCGAACACGCCGCCCACGCCGGCCAGGCTGATGGCGACGTAGAAGCCCGCCGCGGCGACGTGCGCGCCCGGCATCGACGCCGCGTTCAGCAGCAGCGCGAAGCTCCCCGCCAGCGCCGCCGCGAACTGCGCGAACCCGTACGCCGCCAGCCCGGCGGGGACGACGGGGTCCCACGCCTCCGCCACCTCCGCGGCGACCTGGGGCGGCGCGGCGGAGCCACCCTCGGCGGCGGAGCGCCACCCCGGCGGCCCGGCGACGTACATCCACCGGTCGCGCCAGCTGCGCGCGCGCATGGCGTCACGGGCGATCTCCACGAAGCCGTGGACGTTGGCCCACAACGGATTCCAGCTCCGCAGCGGCTTCGTGATGCCGTAGACCGGCTCCTCTTCCTCCGCCTGGAAGGTCCCGAACAGGCGGTCCCACACGATCAGCACGCCCGCGTGGTTGCGGTCCAGGTACCTGGGATTGCGCCCGTGGTGCACGCGGTGGTGCGACGGCGTGTTCATCACCCTCTCCGTCCATCGCCCCATCCGGCCGACCGCGCGGGTGTGGATCCAGAACTGGTACAGCAGGTTGAGCGCGTAGCAGGTGACGTACGTGGCCGGCGGGATGCCGATCAGCGCCAGCGGCACGTAGAACACCCAGGTGAACAGCCCGTGGATGGAGCTCTGCCGCAGCGCGACCGCCAGGTTGTACTCCTCGCTGCTGTGGTGCACCACGTGCCCCGCCCACAGCAGGTTGATCTCGTGCGACAGCCGGTGGCTCCAGTAGTACGCCAGGTCCACGAGCACGAACGCCGCCGTCCACGCCGCCAGCTCGCGCGCGTTCGCCGCGAAGCCGGGGAAGGCGGCGCTGCGCGCGAACGGCGCCCCGTCCGCCCACATGGGGACAGCGGGAAGCCAGCGCTGCACGGCCAGACGGCGCCACGCCCAGACGTAGATCCCGATCGCGAACAGCTTGGAGAACACGCCCGAGACCTGGCTCAGGATGCCGCAGCTCAGGTCGGCGATGGAGTCGTTCAGCCGGAAGAGCCGCCGCCGCGACCACGCCGCATAGGCCAGCTCCACGCCCATCAGGACGAAGAAGAAGGGGATGGAGAAGAGGATGATGCCCATGCGGCCGGATCGGAGCGGGCGGAGCGGCGGGAGGAGGACCCGCGAACGATACCCGGGCCGTTGCGGCGCAACAAGGCCGATACCGCACGCGGTCGTGCGCCGGATGCGGATGGTTGAGCGCTGATGGAGGCCGTCATGCGAAAGAAGCTCAGGCTCGACCTCGAAGCCATCGCCGTCGACACCTTCGATCTTGGTGAGAACCACGCGAGCTACGGCACCGTGCACGCGCGGTCGGAGGGCGACGCGCCGGCGGAGGCGGTGGCGGCGGGGACGCTCTGGTGGTCGTGGTGCAGCACCTGCGACGGCGCCTCGTGCGGCGTGGCCTGCGTGGCTACCAAGAACACGCCCGATTGCTGGAACAAGGTGACCGGGGGCAACTGGCCCAGCTGCTGGGGCTATCACTGCTACGCCGAGACCGATCCCGAGGTGGTGGCGTAACGCCATCCGAGGGACGCAGCACGCGGGAGGCGCCGGATGGCGCCTCCCGCTTCGTTTGCGCCGCTTGCGTTCCCGGCCCCGCCGCGCGCACGTTGTTCCGCATCATCCCACCAGCGCTTCCCGTCGCCCCCGCGCCTCCCATGATCCGTGCACGCCGCGGCCTGTTCGCCGCACTGGCCGTCCTCGCGGCCGCATCTCCATCTCCCGCCTGCGCGCAGGTGAGCCCGCGGATCTTCGGGGGGCTGCACTGGCGCACGATCGGGCCGTTCCGCGGCGGGCGCACGGTCGCCGCCGTGGGCGTGCCGTCGCGGCCGGGGGTGTTCTACATCGGCGCCAACAACGGCGGCGTGTGGATGACGAACGACTACGGCCGCGTCTGGCGCCCCATCTTCGACGACCAGGCGACCGGCTCCATCGGCGCCATCGCCATCTCCGAATCGAACCCGGACGTCGTCTACGTCGGGAGCGGCGAGGGGCTGCAGCGGCCCGACCTCTCCACCGGCGACGGCATCTTCAAATCGACGGACGGCGGCAGGACGTGGGCGCTCCTGGGGCTCGCCGACGCGCGGCAGGTGCCGCAGATCGTCGTCGATCCGCGCGATCCGGACCGCGTCTTTGCCGCCGTGCTCGGGCATCCGTACGGGCCCAACGCGGAGCGCGGCATCTTCCGCTCGACCGATGGCGGGCGGACATGGCAGAAGGTGCTGTATCGCGACGAGAACACGGGCGGGATGGACCTGGCGCTCGATCCGTCGAACCCGCAGACGGTGTTCGCCGTGCTGTGGTCCGCGCGGCAGGCGCCGTGGGAGATCGGCGGCTCGTACACGCTTTCGCGCAACAACGGGCTGTACAGGTCCACCGACGGCGGGACGACGTGGCGGCAGATCACCAACGGCATCCCCTCCGCGGCCGACGGTCTGGGGCGGATCGGGATCGAGGTGAGCCGCAGCGACCCGCGGCGGATGTACGCGGTGATCGGCGCGCGGCGCGGCGGCGGGCTGTACCGCTCCGATGACGCCGGCGAGAGCTGGCATCTGCAGAACCCCGATCCGCGCCTCTGGGGACGCGATGGGGACTTCAACGAGGTGCGCGCCGACACGAAGAACCCGGACGTGGTCTACGTCGCCAACGTGGTCACCTGGAAGTCGACGGACGGCGGGAAGACCTTCGAGGCGTTCCGCGGCGCGCCCGGCGGCGACGACTACCACCGGCTCTGGATCGACCCCAACAACTCGCGCGTGATCCTGAACGCGGCGGACCAGGGCGCCATCATCACCGTGAACGGCGGCGAGACCTGGAGCTCGTGGTACAACCAGCCGACCGCGCAGATCTACCATCTCTCCACCGACAACTCGTTCCCCTACAACATCTACGGCTCGCAGCAGGAGAGCGGGTCGGTGGGCATCGCCAGCCGCGGCAACGACGGCGAGATCACCTTCCGCGAGTGGCACCCGGTGGGCGCGGAGGAATACGGCTACGTGGTGCCCGATCCGCTGGACCCCAACATCGTGTACGGCGGCAAGCTGAACCGCTGGGACCGGCGCACCGGTCAGGTGCAGGACGTGGCGCCGCGCGCCTTCCGCGAGAACGGCTACCGCGTGGTGCGCACCGAGCCGGTCGTCTTCTCTCCCGCCGACCCGCACACGCTGTACTTCGCCAGCAACGCGGTGTGGAAGACGATGGACGGCGGCGCGCACTGGACGCAGATCTCCCCCGACCTGACGCGCGAGCAGTACGCCGTCCCCGCGAACCTCGGCGCCTTCGTGGGCGAGGACCCGGAGAAGGGGCACCACCGTGGCGTAGTCTACGCGCTCGCGCCGAGTCCGCTGGACGCGGGGCGCATCTGGGCGGGGACGGACGACGGGCAGATCCACGTGACCTCGGACGGCGGCGCGCACTGGCGCAACGTCACCCCGCCGCAGCTGGTCCCCTGGGCGAAGGTGTCGGTGATCGAGGCGTCGCGCTTCGACACGGCCGTCGCCTACGCCGCCATCAACACCTTCCGGCTGGACGACCTGCGTCCGCACCTCCTCCGCACGCGCGACGGCGGGAGGACGTGGCAGGAGATCGTGGCGGGGATTCCGAACGCGGGGATCACCAACGCCATCCGCGAGGACCCTGTGCGCCGTGGCCTGCTCTACGCGGGAACGGAGCGCGAGGTGTACGTCTCGTTCGACGACGGCGATCACTGGCAGTCGCTGCGGCTGAACATGCCGGCGTCGTCCATCCGCGACCTCGTGGTCCACGACCAGGACCTGATCGCCGGCACGCACGGCCGCGGCTTCTGGATCCTGGACGATGTGACGCCGCTGCGGCAGTTGGACGCGCGGACGGAGATGGCCGGGGCGATGCTCGTCCGCCCGCACGACGCCGTCCGCGCGCGCTGGAACACGTACACCGACACGCCGCTGCCGCCGGACGAGCCGATGGGCCAGAACCCGCCCGACGGCGCGGTGATCGACTACTGGCTGGGCCGCGCCACCTCGGCGCCCGTGACGCTGGAGATCGTGGACGCGGCGGGGCACGTCGTCCGCCGCTACGCGAGCACCGACTCGGTGACGTCCGTGCGCACGGAGGGGAACGTGCCCTGGTACTGGGTGCGCCCGCCGCAGCGGCTGTCGGGCGAGGCGGGGATGCACCGCTTCGTGTGGGACCTGCACCACGCGCCGCCCGCCGTGCTGGAGCGCGCGTACCCCATCTCCGCCACGCCGCGCGACACGCCGAAGGAGCCGCGCGGGCCGTGGGCGCTCCCCGGCGCGTACACGGTGCGGCTGACGGTGGACGGGCGCGCGTACACGCAGCCGCTCACGGTGCGCATGGACCCGCGCGTGCGGACGCCGATGCCCGCGCTGGCGCAGCAGCTGGACGTGGCGCTGCGGCTGGCGGACGGGCTGCGCCGCGACAGCGAGGCGCTGGGCCAGCTCCGCGGCGTGCGCACGCAGCTGACCGCGCTGAAGGGAAAGGGCGCGGCCGAGCTGCAGACCGGCATCGCCACCTTCGACCAGCGCGCCGCCGCGCTCGACGAGGGCGACGACGAACCGGCGGCGGCCGGCGCGCCGATGAGCCTGGCGCAGCTGAACGGCGACCTGGCCACGCTCTACGCGCTGGTCGAGAGCGCCGACGCCGCGCCCACCAGCCAGGCGCTCGAGGCCGTGGACCAGCGTCTCCGCGCGCTGGACGTGGCGCTCGCGGCGTGGCGCGCGCTGCAGCAGCAGGACCTCGACCAGCTGAACCGCCGGCTCCGCGCCGCCGGCATCACCCCCGTGGCCGTACGCGCCCTCCCCGAGCCCGACGACCCGGACAAGCCCGCGGAGGAGGAAGAGGACGAGCCGTGAGCGGGGCCGGCCGCTGACGGGGTGCGGTTTGGTTCGGATCGGTTCGGGTCGGTTCGGTTCGGTTCGGTTCGGTTCGGTTCGGTGGGGGGAAAAATGCCACTGAAGTGGCGGCTACAACGGCACACACTCCGCCTGCGCGGAGTTCCGGTGCGGCCGATGCGACGGTGCGGTTAACCCACGGTGAAGGCGGACGCGAGCAGATGAGCAGTGGGTGGTGACGTGACGAGGCCGGCTCCGGAATGGGGCCGGCCTCTCGATCGTACAAATCTCCACCCGGTCAATTCAGGCAATGTCCATGTTGACGGAAGGAAATGAACGGGGGATGATTCCGTGTCCTCCGTTCTCAATTCACCGTCTGCATGGAGCATGTCCGATGCGAGTCCGTCGATCTCTTCCGCTCGTGCTCGTGGTGGTGCTCACCGTTGCTGGCTGCGCCAGAGAAAATGAAATCACCGCCCCCTCGACTCCGGCCCACAACGACGCGTCGGTCGACAGCCTGAAGCGAGGGCCGGGTACGTTCGGCGGAGGAGCCTAGACCTAGAACGAAGGTCGCACGCGGGCAACGACTCTTCGGTGGAAGTGATCACCAACGATTTCACGGTCGCCACCAGCGGCGGTGGCATTCGCCGGACCGCGGAATGCAGCGCGCCGGCGTGTACCTCGAACTGTCGAACGTCTGCTGCGGTGGCGGCTACAACGGCACGCACTCCGCCTGCGCGGAGTTCGCGCGGAGGCCGCAAGCGCTGAACCCGCGACGACGCAGGTAAAATCCCACAGCGGGAAGACGAAGGGGCCGGCTCCGGCGGAGTCGGCCTCTTGTTTTGTCCGATCGCACACCCGGTCAATTCCGGCAATGTCCACGTTGACGAATGGAAATGAACGGGGGATGATTCCGCTGCTCCCGATGTTCACCCCAGTTCTCTCAGGAGGATCAAGATGCAAAGCCGTTCACTGCTCCCGGTTCTCGCACTCGTGCTGCTCGCGTCGCAAGGCTGCTCGCGGCAGGCCGAGATCACCGCCCCCACGCCGCCGAGCACGGCGCACCACACCGAGTTCGCCCCCGATTCGGCAAAGCGCGGCCCTGGCACTGCGGGCGGTGGAAACTGAGGCGATCTCGCTTATGTGGACGCGAGCGACGCTCCCACCCCGGAGAGCCGCTCGCTCAGTGACTGGACCGTGACGCGCGTAGCCTCTGCATTCTCGGGATTTTCGTGAACGACCCGTTTGAACGGATGCAGCTCACGCACTTCCATGAGAAGCTGCTCCGCCGCGAACATGGTGTCGTGCTGCCCCGTTGCGCGGGCCGCGGCGAGGGCTTTCAAGGTTAAATCTTCAGCCGCGGTCCAGCGCAGCAGGAGTGCCGCGCCGCGCCCTGCGTGCAGCAGAGCCTGTGCGTAAAAGGGTGAGGTGGGGCACTCCACGCACAGCGCCTCGAACCGACGCCTCAGCGCGTCATAGGTGGCGTTCTGCCCGCACGCTCCTGCGGCCCGCATCGCCGACCCTGCGAAGAGGAGCTGGAGCGGGTACGATTCGATGGAGGGTTCGCCCACCAGCGCGAGAAGCACCTGCAGGGCGTGCGGATAGTCGCCGCTGTCCATCCAGTAGGTGGCCAGGTCGTGCGCGAAGTTGGGAAGCGTGGGATGCTCGGGCCCGTACAACGCGGCCGCCGCACGGCTGTGGAAATCCGCGGAGGAACGGTCGGAGACGGCTCTCGCCACCGTGAACAGGTAGTGGTGAGCCTCACCCTCGCGATCCGGCAGCTTGAACCGGTGGGCCGTCGCCACCGCGCGTTCGAAGAGCCGCTTCGCCTTCGCGTACCGGCCGACATTCAGGTGAACGTGGCCCCAGGACATGAGAGCGCGTGCCCCGATCTCCCAGTCGTGTTCTCGTGCCGCGAGGGAGTAGGCGACCTGGCACCAGATCTCGGCCTGCAGGGCCTGGTTGTGCTCGCGGTGAAGCCGGCCGGCAAGCCACGCATAACGCGCGTTCTGCCCCACGAGCGCGGCGGCGCGGGCGAAGGCCAGCGCGGTGTCTTCCGCACCTGCGCCGAGAGCCCAATCGGCCACGGCGAGGCAGGCCCGCGCAGCCCGTCTCAAGTCGGGTTGCGATGCGGTGATCTCGCCGAGAATGAAGACGAGCGCACCACGAGGATCTTCGGGATCGAACGGCTGGTCGCCGGCGGTCGCGAGCAGCGCCGCGTGCACCTTGTCTGCGTCCAGCAGCCCGCGGCGGCTTTCCGGCGGCTCACCCATCCACAACGTCAGCAGCCGGAACACACGCCAGATGGCGAGCCCCACCGGACGATCGGCAAGCTCGAGGAGGATGTGCGCGCCGGAAGCCTCACCGCGTGGACTGGTGGTGAGGTAGCCGTCCCGCGGCGTCGTCACCAACGCGCGTCTCTGCTCGGGCGTTGTCCGGGACATGAATCAGGGAGGAGAGAAACGCGGTGATGCGACAGCTAAAGTAGGCGTATTCTATCCGAGCCACGGGCCATCGTCCACCCTGCGCGACCAGATATGGATCGCGGCACCCGCGCTGCTCGGGCCTCACCCCGCGGCGCGCTGCTCCTTGGGGCGGCCGAGCTGGCGCACCAGCCAGTCGGCGGCGTAGTCGATGGCGTCCGGCGGGAGGCGGTGGCCCGCGTTCCACCAGCGGATCTCCTTGGGCTCCCGCGCGGCCTCGAACAGGCGCCGGGCCTGCTCCGGCTTCATCGTGCGATCGTTCCTGCCGTGGATCATCAGCAGCGGGCGCCCGTCCAGCCGGCGCACCGCCCGCATGGGGTCGGCCACGGCGCGGGCAGCCAGCGCGAGCGGCGTCTCCGCGGGAAGGTCGCCGCCGGCGGCCAGGACCACGGCGCGCACCGAGGGCTCGTCGGCCGCCAGCATCACGGCCAGGAAGCTGCCGAGCGAGTAGCCCGCCACGCCCAGGCACCCGCGGTCCACCTCGGGCCGCGCGGCCAGGTAGTGCAGCGCCAGCTTCACCTCGCGCTGCGCCTGCCGCCACAGGCCGAAGATGGCCAGCGGGTTGCGCGCCGCCTGCGCCTGCAGCGGGTCGTGCCGGGTGCCGTG
Source organism: Longimicrobium sp. (assembly GCF_035474595.1). Lineage (NCBI taxonomy): Bacteria > Pseudomonadati > Gemmatimonadota > Longimicrobiia > Longimicrobiales > Longimicrobiaceae > Longimicrobium > Longimicrobium sp. The sequence continues at coordinate 48,217 of NZ_DATIND010000001.1, read as the reverse complement.
CAGCGGCAGGTCGATGGACAGGCTGGCCAGCCCGTGGCGCTGCAGCGACTCGCCCACGCCCTCGGCCATGTGCTCGCGCCGCGACGAGTACCCGTGCAGCAGCAGCACCCCGCCCGACGGCGACGTCTCGGGAAGGAGCAGGATGGCGGGGATCGACTCGCCGGTGGTGCGGAACTCCACCTCCAGCCGCCGCCCGCCGGGGACCGCGCGCTCGCTCCGGATGGTCTGATGGATCCTGGTAGCCATGCCGGCGGCAACCGGCAAAATCGCGGCCGGTCTCCCCTCACTCGCCCGGAAGCCGCGAGCGGGATCGGCTACTTGCATTACCGGACTGTATTTGATAGCATGGGTGCCGAAGCTTTCGCCGCCGTGCGGAAGCCGCCTCCGGGCGAACCTGTCGCCCGGCACCTCACTCTCTTTCCGGGAGCGGACTCATGGAAAAGCTGAAGCTGAACATCGACGAGCTGAAGGTGAACGGGTTCGCGACGGTGGAGGGCGACACGCCGAACGTGGGCACCGTGCGCGGGAACGCGGGGACCATCTACACCCGCTGCACTTCGGACTGCACGGACATCACCAGCTGCGGGAACCCCTGCGCCTGAGGCCGCCGCGCTTGCGATGGCCGCGTCGATCACCCGGATCGGGCCGCCGCGAGCGATACGAGGCCGGTCCGCGCCGGACCGGCCTCGTCGTCGTATCCTCCCCCCTGCAGCTCGTGATCGTATCGCCTGGTCTTCCATCTCCCGAACTTCATCTCCCGAACTTCATCTCCTGATCTATCGCCGGTCTCCATCTCCCGATCCCAGCTTCCGATCCGTTTTCCGTTCCCGCGGCATCCCGCTCGTTCCCGCATCCGTGCCATTCGCGGCGCGGAACCCGCCGTTCGGGGCCGCGGCTGAATCCATCCTCCGGACGCTTGCGTAAACTTCGCCCGGCGCGATGGACCAGTCGCGCCCCGCCGCGCCCAGCGCGCCGCGGCCCCCGCACCCGCTGACCCGCATGAACGACGCATTGATCCTGGACGGAGTATCGAAGCGGTTCTCCGGCCACACCGCCGTCGACGACCTGAGCCTGAGCGTGCCCCCGGGCACCATCTACGGCATCCTGGGCCCCAACGGCGCAGGCAAGAGCACCACGCTGCGGATGGTGATGAACATCATCGCCCGCGACTCGGGGCGCGTCTCGCTGCTGGGCGCCGACCCCGCCACCGACCGCACGGTGCTGCGCCGCGTGGGCTTCCTTCCCGAGGAGCGCGGCATCTACCGGAAGATGAAGGTGATCGACGTAATCGTCTTCTTCGCCGAGCTGAAGGGCGCCGACCGCCGCAAGGCGCGGGTAGACGGCGAGCAGTGGCTGGAGCGGATGGGGCTGGGCGACTGGAAGCTGGCGAAGGTCGAAACGCTGTCGAAGGGGATGCAGCAGAAGGTGCAGTTCATCGCCACCGTCATCCACGACCCCGACCTGCTGATCCTGGACGAGCCGCAGTCCGGCCTGGACCCGGTGAACCAGGAGGTGCTGCGCGACACCATGCTCTCGGCCCGCGACCGCGGGAAGACGGTGATCTTCAGCACCCACAACATGGAGCAGGCCGAGCAGATGTGCGAGGCGGTGTGCATCATCGCGCAGGGGAAGAAGGTGCTGGACGGGCGGCTGAAGGACGTGCGGCGCGAGAACCTGGGCAACCGCTGGTACGTGGAGTTCGATCCGGCCACCGAGGCCGCGCGCGCCTTCATGGCGCGCGAGACGCGCTTCGGCGCGGTGACGCCCCACCGCGAGGGGTGGCGCATCGAGCTGGACGGCGACCCGCGCGCGCTGATGGGCGCGCTGGCGCAGCTGGACGCCCCCGTGGTGCGCTTCGAGCGCGAGCAGAAGAGCCTCCACGAGATCTTCATCGATCGCGTGGGCGGCGCCGTGACCCCCAACCGCCGTCCCGAGGTGGCCCATGTCTGAGGTGATGGTGGTGATGCGCCGCGAGTTCCTGGAGCGCGTGCGCAGCCGGAGCTTCGTGATCTCCACGCTGGTGTTCCCGCTGTTCATGGCCGGGATGTTCGCGCTGGCCGCGCGCGGCGGCTCGGGCGGCGGCGAGCACAGGATCGCCATGGTGGACCAGGCGCCCGCCGGCGTGGGGCAGATGGTGGAGCAGGCGCTCACGCATCCCGACGCGAAGTCGGAAGACGGCAACACCTACGTGGTCGAGCGCATCGCCCGCCCGCTGGACCAGGTGCACGCCAGCCTGGTCCAGCGCGTGGCGAAGAAGGAGATCGACGGCTGGCTGTACCTTCCGCCGGACCTGGTGCGCACCAGCCAGGCCGACTACCGGGCCCGCAACGTGGCCAACTTCAACGTGCTGAGCGACCTGCGCCGCGCCACGTCGCGCGGGGTGCAGGCTGCGCGGCTGCGCGAGTCGGGGATCGCGCCGGCGCAGGTGGCGGCGCTGGTGCGGCCGGTGGAGCTCACCACCATGCAGGTGACCGAGCAGGGCGAGAAGGGCGGCAGCGCCGTGTCGCGCTTCTTCCTCAGCTACATCGTGGGCTTCCTGATGTACATGATGATCCTGTTCTACGGGATGAACGTGCTGCGGAGCGTGCTGGAGGAGAAGACGAACAAGATCAGCGAGGTGATCGTCAGCTCCATGAAGGCCAGCCACCTGATGCTGGGGAAGATCGTGGGCGTGTGCGCGGTGGCCCTGCTGCAGGTGGCCATCTGGGCCGCCCTCACCGCCGCGGTGGGGATGCGCGGGAACACGCTGGCCGCGCGCTTCCACGTGCCGCCGGAGACCTTCGACGTGCTGCACGTGCCGGCAACGGCCGTGGCGGGGCTGGTCGGCTTCTTCGTGCTCGGCTTCCTGCTGTACTCGGCCGTGTACGCGGCGCTGGGCGCGGCGGTGAACAGCGAGCAGGAGGCGCAGCAGTTCCAGATGCTGGCCATCCTGCCGCTGATCGTGCCCATCATGTTCGTGGGCCGCATCGTGGGCGACCCGCTGGGGCAGACGGCCACGGTCCTGGGGCTCATCCCCTTCACCGCGCCGGTGACGATGGCCATCCGGCTCGCGACCACGACCATTCCGCCGCTGCAGATCGCCGCGTCGCTGGCGCTGCTGGTGGTGACGGTGTGGGCCGTGGCCTGGGTCGCCGGGAAGATCTACCGCGTCGGCATCCTCAGCACCGGCAAGCGCCCGACGCTGGCCGAGCTGGGCCAGTGGCTCCGCGCCGCGTAGGCCGAATCTCCGGTAGACGATCGACAGGGCGGCGCATCGGTCCATCGGTGCGCCGCCTGCCGTCTATGGGGCCGAACGCGAGAAATAGACACAGACGTCATCCTGAGTCGGACACCGCGCTGCGCGCGACCACAGAGGATGAAAGTCGGGCGCCCAGAACAACACAATCTGGACTGACTTTCTATTCAGGCCGTCCACACCGCGCGCGTCCCCGCGCGAATGCCCGCAGGCCGAAGGATCTATCGCCGGACAGCACGTCTGCTTGGGAGATGCGACCAAGGCTCCGAGGTTCCCGCCGCCCCCGGCCACCGGCGACTGAAGTCGCAGCAACAACCACGGGAAGCCTCGCAAACTGCGCGAGGCTGATCCGCTCACTCCGCGGCATCGGCGCTCACGACCGATCTCCTTTCACACCTCCCTGGACGCGCAGCGTGGGGGACGGCACGGGATGACGTTACCACCCGGAGCGGCGGCGCCGGCCCGGTTTCTTCATCTTCCCCCAAATGCGGACGGCCTCCCACAGCGTAGCTGCGGAGGCCGCCCCGACCCTGGTGACGTTGCCCGCCCGGTCCGCCGCTCGCACCCCGGAAGACCGGAATGCCGCGCCGCTTCCCGGCGCCCCCTGGAGGGAGCGCTGTTTCGAATGGCCGTCGGGATGATCGCCCGTGCCGCCCTGCTGCCTCCCGCGCATATTGCCGCGGCCCTTCCGCGCTTCGCTCCAGCTCCCGGCCTGGGCCGTGTCGGCCCGCTCTCGCGAGCGGGCGGCGTGCCCTGGTGTCGGGCGGCTGCGATGCGGCCGGCTCCGCGCTCACCGCGGTCCGCCCGGGTCGTTGGTCTGGGCCGTGCGAGTTGTCCTTCCGCGTCCACGTCGGTTCCGGTGGACCGTTCCATCCGGGTTGAGTTCCCGTAGTGGCGAACGCCCTTCAGGTCCGGAGCCCATCCCCTTCGCTTCCGTTTCCGGTTCCCCGCCGTGCCTGCGCCCGTGCCCGGTGCCTGGCGGACGGTGATCCCCCGTTCTCCCCTACTCCAGTTCCCGTCGGATGACGCCCTCCCCGGCGGTGACCGCCGGCTCGGGACGCGCCCCGTTCCAGAGCCGTCCTCCGGTGCCGGGGGGATGCCCCGGTCCGTGAGGAACGAAGTGCTAAGTCCTAAGTGCTAAGTCCTAAGTCCTAAGTGCTGAGTGCTGAGTGCTGAGTGCTGAGTGCTGAGTGCTGAGTGCTGAGTGCTGAGTGCTGAGTGCTGAGTGCTGAGTGCTGAGTGCCCCACTTGGGACTTAGGACTTAGCACTTAGGACTTCTTTTCTTCCTTATGCCGGTGAATCCTGTGGCGAGGCCGGCGGGATGGGCTCTGGCTCCGCGGGCGGCTGCTGGCCCAGGAAGTTGCGCGCCGCCACGATCCACGGCGTCACCCGCGCGGCGTCGACCTCGTTCACGCGGCGCCGGCCGGTGCGCTGCACCTGGCCGTTGAACTCCGCGGCCAGCGTTTCGGGGTTGCTCGCGGCCAGCTGCTCCAGGTTGCGGATCCCCAGCTCGTACAGCACCCCCGCGGTGCGTCCGTCCACGTCGCGGATGGTCAGCAGCTGCGCGTGCGCCAGCCACTCCTCCACCCGGTAGCGGTCCACCTCGAGCAGCGAGGCCAGCTCCACCGTGCCGCGGACGCGGCCGCCGGCGTGCAGCAGGTCGCCCACGGTGTAGATCCCCTCCTGGTTCAGCTGCTGCCGGAGCTGCCTGCCGATCCCGCGGATCTCGTCCACCCCGGCCGACGGCGTGAACTCCACCGGGCCCCAGCTTCCCGCCTGCGTCTGCTTGGGCACCGGGACCACCGTCATCTTCACGTTGCTGACGGCGGTGGGGTCCACCTTCTCGCCGGGCTGGATGAAGCGGTACTCCACGGTGCCCAGCCGCGTCACGTTCACCGCCACCTTCGCGTCGATCGAGAACTCGCGCACCGCGAAGTCGGTGAGCGGGTTGGAGAGCCCCGAGAGCCGCGTCTGCAGCGTGTCGAGCGAGTGGCTGACCGCGCTGGCGAAGTCGTCGGGCTCGCGGCCGGACTGCGTCTGCGTCTGCCCCAGCTGCTCGCGCAGCGTGATCTCGGTCTGCTGCAGCGCCACCAGCTTCTCGCGGTAGGCCAGCTCCGTTTCCTGCATGGTCACCAGCTGGCTGCGCAGCTGCGTGTTGGCCAGCTGCAGGTCGGTCACCTGCTGCTGCAGCGCGCTGATGGTGACCGCCGGGTCGGTGGTCCCGGTGGTGAGGGTGGCCGCCGTGACCCCCGACACCGGCATGTCCAGGGGGATCTGCGGATAGCCGGCCTGCGGTGTGTCCTCCATCTCGCTCCGTCCTGCGCTCTATGGTTCAGCGGGCGTCGTCGCCGCCCGCGTCCTTGATGGTCAGGGGCCCGCGCGGGCCCATCAGCAGCCGCACCTTCACCCCGGCCGAGGCCTCGTAGCCGTACAGCCCCACCATGGTGGGGTCGGCGGTGCGGCAGAAGAGCCGCCCGTCGCCGGTGGCGCCGCCGGCCACCGTGGCCGACATCTCCAGCTCCAGCGCCACCTGGCTGAAGGCGAACCAGAGCGGCGGCACCGCCAGCTCGCCATCGGGAAGGGCGCGGTACTCGCGCGAGCGCGCCAGCGTGCGGTCGTCCAGCTCCTGCTGCGCCTGCGCCACCGCCGCCACCGTGGTGGTCAGCAGCGACCCGAACTCCACCCCGATGCTAGGCGGGGCGCCCGTGGATCCGTCGCTCATCGGTTCCGTCGTTGCTGCGAGTAGTAGTGCCAAAATGCCAAGTGCCAAGTGCCAAGTGCCAAGTGCCAAGTGAACCGCACCGCCGTCCGTGAGACACCAGAACCAGGCACTAGGCACTAGGCACTGGGCACTTTTCACTCAGAACGTGATCGTCGTGCTGTTCTGGATGATCCCGATCCGGGCGGTGACCACGAAGTCCTTCGGCGCGGTGTCGCCCTGGTTCCCCTCGCCGTCGAGCGGGATGTCGCGGTGCACGGTGATCTGCAGGTTCCCGTTCGCGTCGGTCTTGTCCTGCGCCGGGTTGGTGTAGCTCCAGGTGAGCCCCTGCACGTCGATCGCCAGCGGCTTGTCCTTGATGGGCTCGCCCGAGGCGCGGTGGTAGGTGAGCAGCACCTTGATGGTGCGGCCGGTGATCCTGGCGTCGGTCTTCTCGTCCTGCACGTCGCCCGAGATCACGGCCAGGCGCGGGCCTTGGATCACCTGGTTGGGGCGCTGCACCACCACGTCGGGGCGGGGGTTCAGCTGCGCGTTGGCGCGGATCCGCCCGTACGAGTAGTCCTCGCTGGCCGTGGTCTTCGTGTCGGTGCTCGTCGACGTGCCCGTGCTGCTCCCGCCGCCCGACGCGTAGCCGATGCCGAAGATGCCGCCCAGCCTGATCCCCACGTTGCTCTGCGAGGTGGCCGTGTCGGTGCCGGTGTCGCTCTCGCCGGTGAACTCGCGGGCGATGAACTCGCCCTGCAGCCGCACCTGGCTCCAGCGGTAGAAGGTGGGGTCGATGAAGTTCACCAGCGGCAGCTGCATGGTGTGCGCGGTGCTGGTGGTCAGCACGCCCGAGTCGTTGTACGTCTTCTCCTCCACCGCAACCACGTCGACCAGCGTGGTGGCCAGCGCGGTGGCCGACTGCGCCGAGGTGTGGTTCAGCAGCTTCTGCGTTTCGGCCACGGCCTCGCCGGTCTTCTTGATCAGCTCGCCGAAGGCCAGGCCGGCCGCCCGCCCCTCGCCGCTCACGTCGCTCGTTCCGGTGGCCAGCACGGAGCCGAACAGCCCCGCCGGCAGGTTGTTGTCCGCCATCGTTCTATGTCTCGCTTTCCGCGTTCAGCGTCAAAGGGGGGGGTCAGAGGACGATCTCGAGGGTGCGCACGATGGCGCCCAGCCGCACGGTCACGGTGCCCTTCTGCGCGGCCGAGAAGCGCTCGTCGGGGATCTGCCGCGTGACCATCACCTTCACCTGCCCGTCGGGGTTGGTCAGGCTCCCCTTGAAGGGGGCGTCGGCCACGAACGAGTACCCGAACTTGTCGCACTCCACCACCAGCGGCGCGTTGGGGTTCGGCTCGCCGCTGGCCTTCAGCACGGTCACGGTGATCGGCATCGACCGGGCGGTTTCCTTGCCGCTGGCGGTGACCCTGGTGATGGCGCCCTGCGCGAAGAAGATCTGCGGCCCGATCACCACCTGCGACGGCGCGGTGAACTTCTCGGTGCGGCGCGGCGCCAGGGTGGCGTCGAGCTTCACCTGGCCGGTGGCCCAGCTGCTCTCGGAGTCGCTGTGGCTGTTCACCTGGGTGGACTGCGACTGGTAGTCGTAGTTGAACCAGCTGCCGAAGCCCCAGAAGCTGGCGCCAGCCTGCACCTTGCTGGTGCCCTGGCTCTGCTTGAACTGCACCCCGCGCTCCGAGTCGATGGCGCCCACCTCGAAGTCCATCGAGATGGCCACGTTCTTCCACTCGTGCACCTCGGGGCTCAGGAAGTTGATCAGCGACACGTCCTCGGTGATCAGCTGCGTCTGCTCGGCGTCGGGAAGGCCGTCGTCGTCCAGCTTCTGGATGACGTCGGTCACCACCTTGATCTTGGTCTTGCTCAGCTCCTTGGCCGTGTCGATGAGCGACCGGTCGAGCGCCGCCTGCGACTCGGCCACCCCCTGCCCCACCGACAGCAGCACCTCGCCGAAGGTGGGCGCCAGCCTGGTCAGCCCGCCCGTGACGTCGGCGCCCAGCGCCAGCGCGCCGGTAGACGCGCCCGCGGGCATGAAGTCGGGCGAGAAGCCGCCCACCGGGGCGCCGATCACCGGCGCGTCCACGCCCGCCTCGGCCAGCGACATGCTCCCCGTGGGAACGGCCGCGCCCGCGAGCTCCATCTCCTGCTCCTTCACCTCGGCTTCCGCCCCGGGCTGCTGCGCCCGCGGCTTCTTGCTCTCCGCCATGATGTAGTTCTCCGTGAGATTCGGTTGATTGGGGGTCCTGCGGTTTCAGCCCGCCGCGCCGAACAGGTCGGCCAGGCGGATGCGTCCCAGGCGGGTGCGGTCGAACACCTCGGCCAGCGGCCGCAGCTCGGCCGCGGCGCGGGTCCACGCCTCGGGGGCCACGCCGGCGGGGGGCGGCGCCGCGGGGGCGCCCACCTGGGCCAGCGTGAGCGAGGGCGGCAGCCCCGCGGCGGGGCGCCGCGCGGCCGCGCTCTCCAGCGCGGCCAGCCGGCCGCGCAGCGTCTCCAGCTTCTTCCCGCGCAGCCCCGTGTGCGCGGCGATCTCGTCGTCGCCCATCCGCTGCAGCGCGCCCACCGTCGCCGCTCCGGCCGCCGCGAGCTTCTTCGCCGCCGCCGCGCCGATCCCCGAGATGAAGTCCACCGGGAGCTCGATGACGGCGGGCGACGCGGGGTGGGTGTAGACCAGCGCGAAGGGCTGCGGCCCGGCGGGAACGTTGGCGCCGGTCACGCGGAGCACGTACTCGCCCGGCGCCGCGTCGTCCAGGTGCACGACCTCGACGGTGTTGGCGCGGTCGGGCGCGCCCGCCTGCCCGGCCGGGTGGTTCCCCCACACCTTCCCGGCGGGGCCGGAAAGGGTGAGGTCCAGGTCGTTCACCAGCCGCTCGCCCGGCGCGTCGTACCAGGCCAGCACCGCGCGCACCGTCCCCGCGCGGCGCAGGGTGAAGCGGTACTCGCGCAGCTCGCCGCTGCCGAGCCCCGGCGCGTCCTCCACCAGCTTCACCGTCCGGTCGGCCTGGCGCGGCGCGCAGCCGTCGAAGTGCAGCCGCCCGAACCCGGCCGCGGTGCGCGGCTCGGGGCCCTTTCCGTCGCGGCGGAGGACGGGGCGCGCGCCGTGCACCAGCAGCGCCTTCAGCGCCGCGCCACCGGGGGCCTGCCCCAGCTCCGCCTCCCACGCCTGCCGCACCAGCGCGGCGAACCCGCCCGCCACGCCGTTGGCCATCGACGTCCCGCCGAAGTACATGTAGTACGGGAGCGGGCTGGCCAGCCCCCAGCCGTTGCCGCGGCAGCGCTGCGACCGGGGGGCCACGAGGTTGGTCCCCGGCGCGCAGACGTCGGGCTTGATGCGCCCGTCCGCCGTGGGCCCGGCGGAGGAGAACTGCGCCAGCTGCGTGGGATCGCCCGACACCGCGTCGGCGCGGTCGGCGGTGCTGCGGTAGCGGTCGAACGCGGGGTCCATGTCGCCCCAGCTGCCGCGGACGCCCACCCCCGACGCGGCGCCCTCGGTGGCGCCGATGGTGACGACGTTCTTGGCCGTGGCCGGCGCGTAGAGCGATCCCGCGTCGCGCAGCCGGTCGCCGTCCCGGTCGCACCCGTCGTTGCCGGCGGCGAAGAGCACCACCGCGTCGGGGTTCTCGCGCAGGAACAGGTCGGCCTCGAAGCAGTCGTCGGTGTAGCGCCCCTGCGCCGGGTCGCCCCACGAGTTCACGTGGATGCGCGCGCCCTGCGCCCGCGCCTCGCGGAAGAGCTCGCGCAGGTCCAGCGGCCGGCCGCTCAGGTAGTAGCCGGTGGGGATGCGCGACGCGTAGGCGGTGGCGACGTCGGTGTACTGCTCCAGCGACTGGAAGACGAGCTCCGCCTCGGGCGCCACGCCGCGGTGGGCGCCCTCGAGCGCGCCGCCGCCCAGCGCCAGCCCGGCCACGTGGGTGCCGTGGCCGCTGTTGCGGTCGGCCGGGCCGTCGTCGGCGCCGGGCGTCTTCACGAACGGCGACCACGAGGGGTTCACGGGCCAGCTGCGGAGAAAGCGCACGCGGCCGCGGAAGTCGGGGTGCAGCGACGCGTCCGCCGCGCCGGTGTCCAGCCCCGTGTCGGCCACGGCGATCACCTGGCCGCGCCCGGTGAGCCCCGCCGCCTCGCCGCCGGCCAGGCCGAGCGCGCCGGCGGTCGTCGCCGGGGCGGCGGCCGCCGCGGTCTGCAGGGTGACGGGAACGCGGGCGGGGTCCACGATCTTCACGCCCACGATGTCGCGGAGCACCTGCGGATCGCCCTGGAAGCGCACGCGGATCTTGGACGAGGACGCGTCGAGCACCTCGATCCCCATCCCCTTCAGCTCCTCGGCGACGCGCGCCCGGTCTTCCTTCGAGAAGCAGACGAGGTCGTACAGGTCCGGCGGGGAGACGGTGCGGCTGCCGGACTGCTCCTCGAGCCCGCGGCTGCAGTGCTCCTCCAGGTACGGCTGCGCGCCGGCGATGAAGGGGAAGGCGGCCTGGAGCGCGGCCCCGTCCATTCCCTCGGGAAGGGCGACGCAGGCGCCGAAGCGGGGGCACCAGAAAAGCACCTCCACCGACTTCGCGGCGAGCTCGCCCTTCCACTCCCCGGTGACGGGGCCGACGAAGCGCACCAGCACGTGCGGCGCATCGCCCGTCTCGAACACGCCCCCGGCGATGCGCACGGGTTCGCCGTGCACGGAGATGGTCTCGTCGCCCAGGACCTCCACCTCGCCGGCGGGGAGGCCGGCGGGAAGCTCGTCGCCGCTCACCAGCACGAAGGCCGGGTAGCGCGCGACCACGCGCAGGCCGCCCAGCATCGCCTCGCGTTCGCGGTCCACCAGTGCGTACATGATCTATGACCTCAAGGAAAGTTGGGATTCGGGGACTGCGGTGGAGCGAAGTGCTGAGTCCTAAGTCCTAAGTCCTAAGTCCTAAGTCCTAAGTCCTAAGTCCTAAGTCCTAAGTCCTAAGTCCTAAGTCCTAAGTCCTAAGTCCTAAGTCCTAAGTGCTGAGTCCTAAGTCCTAAGTGCTGAGTGCTGAGTGCTGAGTACCGGATCGCGGTATTTCGGTGCTGCTGCCCGGCGCGCCGTCGGGTCAAATCCGGCCCACTTGGGACTCAGGACTCAGGACTTAGGACTTCTTCTTTTCGGCACTCAGCACTCAGCACTCCGCACTTTTCCTTACGGCTGCGGAATCTCGAGATGGTATCCCGGATCCCGCGGCGGGGTGAGGAAGAACGCCACCCGCCGGTCCGACCGCACCGCCGCCTCGAACGCCACGCGGTCGGTGATGGAGCTGGGCGCCACGTCGAACACGTTCAGCACCGTGGGGTCGGACGCGTGCCGCGACACCTTGGTGGGGCCGATGGCGATGATCTTCCTGGCCATCGCGTCCTTCACCCCGTCGCTCGACAGGCCGCGCGCCCTGGCCTCGGCGTAGGCGTCGCACACCATCTGCCCGCCGCGCGCGTAGAGCCGCTTCTGATGCTCCACGCCGTAGCGCTCCAGGTTGTCGAACATCACCCGCGCCTGCTGCGCCGGGTCGCGCGAGGTGCTGGAGACCATGCACCCGCGCAGGTTGGCCGTCTTCAGGATCGACTTCAGCACCTGCAGGCTGTACGGCGTGACCGCCCGCGGGTCGGCGTTGCTGCCGAACGTCACCTTGGCGTCGCCCGGGGCGGTGAACCCGCTGGCCTCGGCGTAGCGCGGCGGCGGCGCCTGCGACACCACCGGCGGCTCGTAGCTCCCGCCGATGAGCACCGAGTGCGGCACCGTGGGCGCCAGCGGGTGGCCGGCCATCATCGCCACCGCGTCGTTGTAGAACTTCACGAAGCGGTCGCAGTGCGCCGGGGTGCCGATGGGAAACTGCCGCAGCTTCCAGCGGTTCTTCTCGCCGTTCTGGTGCGCCAGCCGCCCCGCGTTGTAGGCCGCGGCCACCAGCGGCGGGTCGAACTTCGTGGTCCTGCCCTGCCGGGCGATGTAGCTGGCCCCGGCGTCGATCGCGTTGCGCGGCTGCCGCAGCCACTCGCGGTCGATGCTCATCCGCATGGTCTCGGACGCGGTGGAGATCAGCGTCTGCGTGAGGCCGATGCTCACCCGGCCCGGCGTGGCCGCGTCGCTCACGTAGCCGGGCTCGAGCCGCACCGCGTCGGGGTTGCCGCCGCTCTCGGTGCAGATGGTGGCCACGATCAGCGGGCAGGGCACCTGGCGCGCCTTCGCCACCTGGTTGATGGCCTCGCCGAACGCGTCCCACACCCGGGCGACCGTGGTGGGGCGCCCTTTCGAGCGCTCCACCCCCGATCCCTCGATCTCCACCCCTTCGGGAACCAGCCGCCAGCGCACGCTGTTCTCGAACCCGTGCCACTCGCGTAGGGAGGCCATGGCTCAGACGCTGACCGGAACGCTGGCGTTCACCAGGTTCATGGACACCCGCAGCAGGGCGCTGACCGCCGCCGAGCTCTCGGCCGTCAGCCCGGTGCGCTTCAGGGTGATGGTGAGCGTGCCGTCGGTGGTGGTCTTCCCGCCGTCGGCCACCACCACGCCGATGTTGGCGTTGTCGCAGGCCACGTCCAGCGCCTTGGTGGCCATCGGCTTGCCGTCCTTGTCCAGCAGCGTGGCCACCGCCGTCACCGTGCGCTGGGTCACCAGCTTGGGGTCGGTGGTCTCGTTGCCGTCCTTGTCCAGCTCCTTCCGGCCGGTCACCAGCACGCCCAGCTTGGGGCCCTTCTGCACCACGAACGGCTGCGGCAGCGCGAAGGCGGGGCGGGGCTCCAGGGTGGCCTCCATGTGCAGCTTGCCGGCGGCCTTGCGCTCGCTGCTGCTCTTGCGCTCCTGCGTCTCGTCGTGGGTGTTGTTGTAGCTGGCGTCCAGCGAGCCGCCGAAGCCGCCGAACACGCTGTAGCTGGCCTTCAGGTCGGCGCCGAAGTCGCTGTGGTCCTTCTTGATGTTGAAGCCGTTGGCGGTGTTGAACTCGCTGGCCTCCATGTCGGCGGTGAGGTGCACCGTGGTGAACTGGTACGCGGTGGGCTGCACGAAGGCGATCAGCGGCAGCTCCTGCATCACCGGCGTGGCCTTGTCGAAGGTGCCGTCGTCCTTCAGCTCCTGCGTGAACATGGCCACGGTCTGCACCTTGGCCTCGGAGAGCGCCTTGCTGGTTTCCACCAGCGTCTTGTCAAGCGCGCCCTGGGTCTCGGCCACGGCCAGCCCCACCGAGCGCAGGAAGGCGCCGAAGGCCGGGCCGCCCTTGGCCAGCTCGTCCACGACCGACGCCTGCGCGGCGCGGACCGGGTCGTCGGTGATGCCGCCCGTGGCCTCGAGCGTGGTCGCGCCGAGCCCGGCGATGTCGCCGGCCAAGTCGGCCATCGCCGCCAGCTCGGCGCCGCCGGCGGGGGCGGAAAGCTGCTGCGAGGCCGCGGGAACGGCGGCGAGCGAGGAGGGCTGCGGGGCCGCGGGCGCCGGCTGGGCGGGCGCCTCGACCTTGGTCTCGGAAGTCTTCGCGTGATTCATGGTTGGTGGTGCTCCGTCTCGGTTTGCTGTGGGGGTGCCGGGGATGGCGACGGGTCTGCGAGCCGGACTGGCCGTGGCGTGTATCGAGCTGAACTCGTTCAGTCCGAATCAGAACGAAATCACAGGTGCGCCAGGTCTCCCGTCCGGTGGGGCGGGAGCGCCGCGGATGGGCCTCCCATGGAGCCCGGGGTCACCGCTCCGGCCGCCGCGGCGACGTCTCCGCCGTGGCTGACAGACGATAGAAGTCCCGTAAAGGGCTGTAAAGACGATTATTGCAAGTCGTTTCGGCCCAATCTCTTGCCAGACGAGTGCGGCGTTCGCTGAACACCGCTCACCGCGAGTTGAGGCCGCGGCGCCGCGGATTGTGGCGCCCGTGCCGCATCTGGAACCCATGCATCCCCGATGTGGCGCACGCGGAGCGGTGAGATGAACAGCGTGTGAGGGGATTTTTCCGAATTTCTCTCCGTCAGGACATTCGCGCGTCTCCGCGGGAGGACGAAAATCCGTTGGAACACGCCCGGCATGCGCCATCCGTATGGCCCGCGCCTGCCCCATGCACTCCCAAATCGCACGGAATGCCCGCAATCCGCACATCCAGCACAGCCGCGTCCGTGGCCTCGCCAGAGCGCCTGCTGGAGATGGGGGGATTCAGGTCCTACCCGATTTCATCGCCAAGTCATGTTCGGGGTCGCCATACGCGTGATCAGGCGAATGATCCCATCATCCCGCCGACGTCATCCTGAGGCCGGCCACGCCGAGCTATTTCCGCACAATCGGTTGCAGGCCGAAGGATCCCATAATCCGTCCAGCACGTGACCTGGAGGACGCGCTCCATCTTCCTGACAGCGGAAGAAGACGCGGCGCGTATCCCCGGCTGACGTGCGGACAGGCTATGGATCCTTCGGCCTGCAAGCGTCTGCGCAGACTAAGTTTGCGGGGTGGCCGGCCTCAGGATGGCGTCCCAAGGGGGGATGCCGGGAGGGCGTAGGTTCGTGGATGCGACATCGGCGAGTCATCAACTCCAAACGTGAAAAAGCCGCGGAGAACCCGGTCGGTTCTCGGCGGCTCCGCGGCTCTGCGTGCAGATCTGCGGGTCAGTGCGGCTTGTCGGAGCGCTTCTGGACGGCGGGCTGGCCGGCCACAGGCGGGCGCATGCGCGTGACGCACGGCAGGGTGCGCAGCGCGCGGCCGCCGCCGCTCAGGGTGAAGATGAAGTCGCGGGTGCTGTCGTCGGCGTCCCAGACGCGCAGGACGAAGCGGCCGGCGGTCATCGCCCGCTGCGTGATGGCGTACGTCTCCTCCTCGGGGAAGAAGAGCCAGACGTAGCCGTCGCTGGGCGCGGAGGTCAGCACCGTGGTGTCGGGCCGGTCCTGGTCGAAGCGGTACACGGCGTCGATCTCCTCGCCCTCGGGCGGCTCCTTGAACGCCGCGAACACGCCGGCCGTGTCGCCGTAGCACTGCCACCACATCACCGCCGTGCTGTCGACCGATGCCACCGCCGCGTTGGAGCGGTCCTCGTCGCTGATCGGGTCCACGTTGCGCGACATCGTGAAGGTGCCAAAGGTCTGCACGGGGTTCTGCGCCACCGCACGGCCGCTCATCGCCATCAATCCCAGGAGCGCGGCCATGGACGCGCGGATGATTCGCTTCTGCATCGGGGTTCTGCTGCTCGTTGCGTGATCGATGGGGGGATGCGGCGCCTGCTCCCGCGACCTGCCGCTCCGCTCGGCGAAGGCTGCGGCCTCGAGCATACGCTTCACATCGGAGGGAATTCCGGGAGACGGGCAGGAGCGGATCGAGCGCAGAAAAACAAACCGCCAGAACGGTTTACGTCAATCCCCCGCGGCAATCTGCAAGCTTCCGTGCATCCCGCCGAATTCCGATTTCAGCCGTTCCCCGCACAGCGAGGAAGGCTGGCGGGAGATGGGGATCAGCGCGGCTTGTCCGACGGCTTGCGCACGGCAGGCTCGCCGGCGACGGGCGGGCGCAGCGTGGCGATGCACGGCAGCGAGCGCAACGCGCGCCCGGAGCCGTTCAGGTCGAAGAAGTAGTCGTACGGCTGCCCGTCCGCGTCGAACGCGCGCACCACCAGCCGCGCCGCGTTCATCGCGCGCGTGCTGAAGCCGTAGACCTCGTCCTCGTCCAGCAGGAAGAGGTTGCCGCCCTCGACCATGCGCGAGACGACGGTGTTGGTCGCCGCCTCCTGGTCGAAGCGGTAGATCACGTTCAGCCGCGCGCCGGTGAAGTTCTCCAGCGCGAGCGACAGCCGAGCGCCGCGCTCGAAGCATCCCCACGCCACCGCCGACGCATGGCCGCGGTCGGCGGAGACGACGATGGCCATGTCCTGCCGCGCGTCGGTGATGGGATCGACCTTGTGGAACACGCCGAAGTTGCCGATCACCTGCCGCGGGCCGATGTCCTGCTGGGCGGTGCCTGCACGGGGGTAGAGCGCGAGCAAGCACGCCGCCAGCGCGGCGGTTCCGGGACGCATGAGGTTCATGGAGAAAGATCGGTTGGACGAGAGCCGTGAAGGAGTCACTAAATCAATGCCGAAATACGATTTCGTCAACCGTCCCATCCACTGCGTTTGTCCGTGATTTCCTGAAAAGCAGGTGTCCATCGTCTACCAGTCGCGCACCGCCCGGTGCTGGGCGCGGCTGCGGCTCAGGACCTCGCGCTGGGCGTCCTTCTCCGCGTTCGAGGCGCCGGTCAGGATCTGCTCGGCCTGCCGCTCGCTGAGCTCGGGGCGCGGCGCGGGGTTGGGGTTCGGCGCGGGCCGCGGCGAGGGAGACGGCTGCGGCTGCGCGCCGCCGCCGCCCGCGCTCTGGTCCTGCCGGCTGCCGCCGCCCCCGCCGCCGCGCTTCGGCGGCTCGCGGCGGAGCAGGCGCTCGGCCAGCTCCAGGTTCCACTTGGCGTCCGCATCGTCGGGCCGCAGCAGCAACGCTTCCTTGTAGCGGCCGATGGCTCGCTCCAGCCGCTCGCGGCGCTGCTCCGCGCCCGTCACCCGGCGGCGGAAGACGGGCTCCAGGTCTGCGTTCCCCGCGTTGTACTTCGCGCGCTGCCGCAACTCCGCGTCCGGCGCCTCCGCCGCCGCCTCCAGGTGCGGGCGCGCGTCGTCCCAGCGCCCCAGCCGCAGCAGCGCCGTCCCCAGGTTGTAGCGCAGCGACGTGGAGGTGTCCCCCGCCGCGAGACGGGCGCGGTAGACGGCCTCGGCGCGGCGGAACTGGCCGGAGCGGTAGAGGCGGTTTCCCTCCACCACCCCGCCGCCCAGCAGCGGCGGGAGCGCGAGCAGGAGAAGGAGCCGCCTCACGACGCCACCTCCGCGCGCGGCCGGCGGCGCCCCGGCTCCTCGGGAAGGAGCGCGTCGATCGCCAGCAGGAGGAGCGCGACGCCCGCGAACCACGCGTAGCGGTTCCCTGGCGCGCCGCCCGTCGCCGTGCGGCGCGAGCGCGCGGGGACGCTGCGCGCCGCGGCGGCGACGGCGGCCGCGGCGCCGGGGCGGGACGCGTCCGCGTAGACGCCGCCGGTGCGCTTCGCGATCTCCTGCAGCAGCGGCGCGCCCAGCCTGGACGTCGCGACCTCGCCCGTCGGCTCGTGCTTCCACCCCACCTGCTTTCCCGTCATCGGGTCCACGTCGGGGACCTGGCCGCCCGCCGGCGTCCCGATCCCCACCGTGCTCACCGAAACCCCGGCGCGGCGGGCGACGTTCACCGCGCGCAGCACGTCATCGCGCTCCTCCAGCGCGTCGCCGTCCGTCAGCACCACCATCGCGCCGGACGGTGCGTCGCCGCGCGCGCCCGCGAGCAGGCCCAGCGACTGCACGATGGCGTCGGAGAGCGAGCTTCCGCCCTGCGTCACCAGGTCCGGCGACAGGCCGTCGATGTACAGCTGCAGCGCGCTGAAGTCGGTGGTCAGCGGCGACATGGCGTATCCCCGCCCGGCGAAGATGGCCAGACCCACGCGAGCGCCCTGCAGCCGCGCAAGGAGCTCGCGCGCGGTGCGCTTCTCCACCTCCAGCCGGTCCGGCGTCAGGTCGCGCACCCGCATCGACCCGGAGGCGTCCAGCACGAGGACGACGTCGGCGTTCCCCTCCGCGCCGGCCTCGGTATCCACCCCCCAGAGCGGGCCGACGATGGCGGCGCCCAGCATCAGCGCGGCCAGGGTGACCAGCAGGATGCGGCGGTTGGGCGCGGCGGTCAGGTCGGCGGCGCTCAGGCGGCGCACCAGCCCGGCCTCGCCCAGCGCCTCGGCGGCCTGGCGGCGGCGGCGCGCGTACAGCAGCATCGCCAGCCCCACGATGCAGGGGAGGAGCGGGATCAGGTGCACGAGCTCCGGGTGCGCCATCCCCATCAGGGCACCCTCCCCCAGCGCGTGGCGCGGAAGCACCATTCGGCCACCAGCAGCACCGCCGCGGCCAGCAGGAAGGGGAGATACCGCTCGCTGAAGCGCACGGAGCGCCGCACGTTCACCCGCGTCTTCACCAGCCGGTCGATCTCGGCGTAGATGCGCCGCAGCGCCCCCAGGTCGGTGGCGCGGTAGTATCGCCCGCCGGTGGTCCGCGCGATCTCCTGCAGCAGCGGCTCGTCGATGCTCACCGGCATCCACGCGTAGCGCAGCATCCCGTTCGGCGTCACCGCCACGGGGATGCGCGCGCGCGTCCGCGACCCCACGCCGATAGTGAACACGCGGATCCCGAACGCCGCCGCCGCCTTGGCCGCGTCGCGCGGGTCCACGGCGCCGCGGTTGTTGTCGCCGTCGCTCATCAGGATGATGACGCGGCTCTGCCCCGGCGTCTGCTTCAGCCGGTTGGCGGCGGTGGCCAGCCCCAGCCCGATGGCCGTCCCGTCCTGCAGCATCCCCACCTGCACGTTCCCGAGCTGGATGCCCAGGAGGTTGTGGTCGGCCGTCGCGGGCACCTGCGTCAGCGCCTCGGCCGCGAAGGCCACCAGCCCGATGCGGTCGTGGGGACGGTTCTCCACGAAGTCGGCCATCGTCGCCTTGGCCGCGCCCAGCCGGTTGGGCGTGAAGTCCTCCGCCAGCATGGACGACGACACGTCCAGCGCCAGCATGATGTCGATCCCCTCCGACGCCTCCTCGACCACGCGGGCGCCGGTGCGCGGGCCGGCGATGGCCACGATCAGGGAGACGAGCGCCGCGGTGCGCAGGATTTCCGGCAGCACGCCCAGGAACGCCGCGCCGCGCGTTCCCAGCGCGGAAAGGGTGGAGGCGCGGGAGAAGACGATGGCCGTGTCGCGCGCGCGCCGGACGCGCCACCACCACACGGGAACGAGCGCAAGCAGCAGCAGCGCCCACGGATGCGCCAGGTCCAGCCTCACGGCGCCACCTCCGCGGCCACGGCCTCCGCCGGCTCGGACGCCGGCGCGGCGAAGGTCTTCACCCAGTCGCGCGCGTGGTCCAGGTCGCGCCGGGCGTCGTCCGGCTCACGCCCGCGGCGGGCGAACTTCGCCAGGTCGGCCACGCGCAGCAGCTCGCCCAGGGTGGCGAGATGGATCTCGTCCGCTCGCGCGCTCCGCATCTCCCCCATCAGCTCGGCGGTGGTCAGGTCCGTGCTCCAGCGCGGGTCCAGCGACGCGGCCAGGCCGCGCAGGGCTTCGGAAACGAGGGAGTAGAAGGCGTTCCAGTTCCCCGCCTCGATGAAACCGCTCGTGCGCGCGCGCTCCAGCAGCGCCAGCGCGCGCTCCCGCGCCGTCGCGGGGATGCGGCGCGCGCGGCGGCGGCGGACCAGCTTCGCGACCAGCCAGGCGATCAGGGCGATCAGGAGAAGCGCGAGCGCCGCCAGCAGCGCCAGCAGCCGCCAGTCGCGCGACGCGCCCCACACGTCGTGCGGCGGGCGGACGCGCCACTTCGTCGTGTCCACCGGGAGGACGGAGCGCACCTCCGGCAGGCGCAGGGCGACGGGGATGGTGGCGACGCGCCCGTCCGGCGCGGTGAGCCGCAGCGTCGCCCCCGCGGTGTCCGGAAGCCCCGGCACCCACGCCACCATCGGCGCGACCACCAGGTAGCGCGTCCACGCGCTGTCCGCCGCCGTCGCCGTCGCCCGGCCGACCACGCGCCAGCGGTCCGCGGAGTCCTTCGCGACGTCGATGGCGACGCGCGTCCCCGCGGGAACGGAGACGGCCAGCCCGGAGACGAAGCGTTCGCCGACGGTGACGGCGCGCGGGCGGACGCTGGCCGTGTACGCGAACCCCGGCGGCGGCGGCATCGTCGCCGTGGTGGTGTCCAGCGTGGGGCGGATCGTGTCGCGCGTCCCCGCCGGCGCGGAGGGAGCGGCGCGCGGCGGGCGCTGCGTGCGCGGGCGGAGGGCGCCCAGGCGGCGTCCGGGCTCCGCGCGCGGCGCGGCCGTCCGCGCGGGAACGGAGTCCTGCGCGGAGAGCGGCGCGGCGGCCAGCAGCGCCACGGCGGCCAGGAGCGGGGCGGCGCGCCTCATCGTCCCCGCCGGCGCTCGCGGCGGCGGAAGAAGGAGAGGATGGCCTTGGACGCATCGCCCTCCGTGGACAGCTCGATCGCATCCAGCCCCAGCCGCCGGAACACGCGCCGGATGGCCGTCCACTCCCGCTCCACCGCCTCCCGGTAGGCCCGCCGGTTCCCCTCGTCGCCCGAGTTGAACACGACCAGCGCGCCCGTCTCCGGGTCCATCACCTGCACCAGCCCGGCGTCGGGAAAGTCCAGCTCCGCCTTGTCGGTCAGGGCGATGGGGACCACGTCGTGGCGGTACGCCAGCGCGGTGAAGGCCCGCTCCAGCTCGCGCGTGAGCGGCTGCTGGAAGTCTGAGACCAGAAGCACGATGGAGCGCGAGCGGAGGATGCGGACCGCGTACTCGATGGCCCCGGTGAGGTCCGTCCCCGTCCCCTTCGGCTCGAAGCTGAGCAGGTCGCGCACGATCCGCAGCGCGTGCCGCCGCCCCTTGCGCGGGGGAACGAACAGCTCGATGCCGTCGGTGAAGACGAGGAGCGCCACGCGGTCGTTGTTGCGCACCGCCGACATGGCGAGCGACGCGGCCACCTCGGCCACCAGCTCGCTCTTGAACCGCCCGCGCGTGCCGAAGCGCTCCGAGCCGCTGAGGTCCACCATCAGCAGCACGGTCAGCTCGCGCTCCTCCACGTACTTCTTCACGAACGTGCCGCCGGTCCGCGCCGAGACGTTCCAGTCGATGGTGCGCACGTCGTCGCCGGGGAGGTATTCGCGCACCTCCACGAACTCGATTCCCTGCCCCTTGAACACCGAGTGGTACTCGCCGCTGTAGCGCGACGAGACCAGGCCGCGCGTGCGCAGCTCGATGCGCCGCACCTGCCGCAGCACCTCGGGCAGCGCCGGCGCCGTGCTGGCGTGCGCGGGAAGCGCCGGCCCGCGCTCGCCGCGCCGCCGGAAGAGCCCGCGCAGCCACCCGAAGCGGCGCCGCGGCTCGGGCCGGGGACGCGCGAAGCGGCTCAGCATGGCGCGCTCCGGATGGCCCCGCGGGCCCTCTCCCCGGCTGCCCGGCGCGACTCCCGTCGCGTCCGGACAGCCTGTCCCTCCCCCAAAACCGCCTGGGGGAGGGACGGGGCTGCGTCGGGGCCTGCAACCCTCCGCGGGGCGACGGGGTTTAGGTGCGCCGGGTATTCGGCACAGCGCGCGGATGCCACGGCTCGCACCGGAGTCCGCGCAGGCGAACTGTGTGCCGTTGTAGCCGCGAGTTTACTCGCATTTTCCACGATCGACGCCGTCACGACCACGTACATCCCGGACATCCCCGCCACGGCTCCGCCCATCGCCGCCGCGATCCGCATCTCCCCCGCCCCGATCCCCATCACCCCGGCTCTGTTCAAGGCACGCGCACCGTCTCGAAGATGCGGCGCACGATGAGGTCGGAGGTGATCTCCTCGGCCTCGGCCTCGTAGGTGGTCACGATGCGGTGGCGCAGCACGTCGGGGCCGATGGCCTTCACGTCCTCGGGCGTCACGTACGCGCGGCCGCGCAGGAACGCATGGGCGCGCGCGCACGATGCCAGCGCGATGGTGGCGCGGGGAGAAGCGCCGAACTCGATCAGCGGCTCCAGGTCCGGCGCGCCGGCCGCCTTCGCGTCGCGCGTGGCGGCCACCAGGTCCAGGATGTAGTCGGCGATCTTGTCGTCCAGGTACAGGTTGGCGATCTGGTCGCGCGCGGCCAGGATCTCGTCCGGATGCGCCACGTGCTGCACGGAGATGTGCCCTGGGGCGCTCATCCGCCGCAGGATCTCCTTCTCCTCCACCCGCGTGGGATAGCCCACGCGCACCTTCAGCATGAAGCGGTCGACCTGCGCCTCGGGAAGCGGATACGTCCCCACCTGCTCGATGGGGTTCTGCGTGGCGAGGACGAGGAACGGCTGCGGAAGCGGATACGTCTCGCCGCCGATGGTCACCTGGCGCTCCTGCATGGCCTCGAGCAGCGCGGCCTGCACCTTGGCCGGCGCGCGGTTCACCTCGTCGGCCAGCACGATGTGGGCGAAGATGGGGCCCTTGTGGGGGACGAACTCGCCGGTGCGCGCGTTGTAGATGGTGGTTCCCACCACGTCCGCCGGAAGGAGGTCGGGGGTGAACTGGATGCGCTGGAACGACGCGTCGATGGTTTCGGCCAGGGTGCGCACGGCCAGCGTCTTGGCCAGGCCCGGAAGCCCCTCCATCAGCACGTGCCCGCCGGTGAGCATCCCGATCAGCAGGCGCTCGATCATGTATTCCTGCCCCACCACGCGCCGGTGCACCTCGGCGCTGATGCGGTCCAGGAAATCCGCCCGCGGCAGTTCCGCCGGCGCGTAGGGAGAAGCCGTCGTCATCGCGTCCATGTGTCCCGTCGATCCCGTCATCCGCCCGCAGAGGCCAACCCGCAGTGCACGGGGAAAGATCGTGCCGGGCCGTGGGATAGGGCAAATCGGGAGGGGACAGGGGACAGGGAACAGGACAGGGGATCGGGAGGGACGGGAGCTCGATCGGAAGATGATCAGCCGGGTCGTGAAGCGATGGATTTTCCCGCGGAACGCAGGGGCTCTTTCGGCCCGACTGCCGCCCCTTGTGCATCATACCATTTCCCGCTATATATTGCGCGCTCGATAAACATCCGTTCTCCCGCCTCGCGATCCGCGGGGCGGCACGCAACGGATTCATCCACCCACCTGGCAGGGAGAGGACCATGCAGCACCGCAGCAGGTCGATCTTCACGATCGCCGCCACCGCAGTTCTGTTCGCGACAATCGCCGCGTGCGACGAGCCCACGCTCACCGGCGGCGCCGGCGGAACCGCCCGCACCGAGCTGGCGCCCGAGGGCGACCGCGCGCTGTACCGCAGCGGCGACGAGCTGGCCCTGGACGCCGACCGGCGCGCCGGGATGCTCACCGCCGACCTGGCGCGGCTTGAGGAGCAGCAGGGATACCCGTCGCTGCGCGCCTACCTGGACCCGGACGCAACCGAGGAGACGGCCAGGGCGAGCGGCGACTCCGAGGAGCCCACCGGGAACGAGGCGGTGGCGCTGCAGAAGGACGGCGTGACGCGCGGCGACTTCAACGTGGCCGACGGCATCCTGTCGCTGCTGAACAGCCGCGGCGAGATCCAGGTGGGCGACACCGTCTACAAGGTCACGCGCGACAACGCCTACGCGGTGAACGTCCGCGACCTGGCGGTGCTGCGCGAGAAGGTGCCCACGCTCAGCTCGCCCGCCCCCGCCGACGGCGACCCGCGCATCGTGGTGGAACCCATCAAGACCACCGAAATGCCCGGCGGCGACAAGCCGGCCGCCAGCCGCAGCGGCGACCCCGCGGGGATGGCGTCGATCGGCGCGGCCACCAGCAGCTGCCTGTGGCAGAGCGGCAGCAACCGGATGCACGGCAAGACGTACATCACCAGCTTCTGGTTCTACTCCGAGGCGGGGATCCGCACCGACTGGGAGCACCGCCACAGCTTCCTGTGGTGGAGCTGGTGGTCCAACGAGTGGCAGCCGGGCACGCTGGGGTACTACTACTCGCTGGGCGGCCTGACCATCGGCAGCAGCTACGTCTACCCGACCTCCGGCAGCTTCGTGCAGAGCGGCACCGCCTCGGTGGGCAAGGTGATCGCCTCGGGGTGGTTCAAGAGCATCCGCGGCGCGATCTACGGCACGCACTGGTCGCCGATCGGCACCTGCTACACGGCCGTCTACATGTAAGCCACCCTCTCCACCTGCTCCCGCGCCAGTCGCGGGAGCAGCCTATCGCCAGTTCCTGACGCGAATTTCTCCCACAACAGACTCATCATGAAGTTGCTCCGCAGAAACGCGCTACTCGCATGCGCGTCGATCGCTCTTACCGGACCCATCGTTTCCGGATGTGGCGATTCGACCTTGGCGACCGTTCCGTCGGGCCGCCGTGCGTACGTGACCCAACCGGGCCAGAAGGGTCTCTGCGATCCGGACGGGATCCAGCCCTCCTACGACTACAATCGCTACGATGAGCCGGTGTACACGAAATGCGATCCGCCGCCCCTCGAGCTCCTGACCGAGAGGGCGGTGTTCTCCAGCGGCGATGAACTGATGAACCAGCTGGCGCCCCGCATCGACGCGCCGATCGAAACGCTGGTGGCATATGAGCAGCAGCAGGGATATCCGTCGCTCCGCGCGCACCTGGACGGAGGCGAGTCGACGGAAGAAGGAGCGGCTGCCGGGGCGGGGAGCGACGGGCCGACCGGGAACGAGGCCGCGACGCTGGAGCAGGACGGGGTCACTCGTGCCGACTTCCCGGTCGGTGACGCCATCCTGTCTCTACTCAACGACCGGGGAGAGATCCAGATCGCAGACACCGTGTACAAGGTGACGCGCGACAACGTCTACGCGGTGAACGTGGTGGATCTGCCCGTGCTGCGGCAGAAGGTACCGTCCCTCAGCTCTCCACCCCCGGCAGACGGTGATCCACGGATCGCGGTTACGCCGGTGGAGACCACGGTGCCCCGCGAATCCATGGAGCCGCTGTCCAGCCTGACGGCAACGAATGGACCCCGATTCCACCACATCCCCGGCGTGGGCAGCGTCTGCGAAGTGTACGCCGGAAGCAGCAACCGCATGCGTGGCACGTCGTACAAGACCTTCTGGTTCTTCTACACCGAGGCGGGCGTGACGACCGAGTGGGAACGAAAGAAGAAGTTCCTGTGGTGGTCGTACTGGGCCAGCACGTACCAGCCGGGAACGCTCTCGTACAGCTTCACCTCGACGCTCACCCAGGGGCAGATCGGTCTTCCCGGGTCCAACCCGGCCGGGCCGCGCAGCGGCAGCTTCAGCTGGACCGGCACGTCCAGGATCCACACAACGCTGGCATGGGGCATCTTCCACCGCATTTTGGGGGAGATCCATTCGCACCACTCGGTTTCCAACTCATCCGTTACTGGCTCGTGCGACACAACCGCCTGATGCGGTCGTGACTTCCGTCCGTCGGCGGAGGTAAAACCGAAGGCCCCGTGGCAAATGCCGCGGGGCCTTCCGCCTCTACCCACCGAGTAAACCTACGCCACGTCGGGATTGCCGTCTCCCGGCCGGTCCGCCGTCCCTTCGCTGGCCTTGATGGCGGCTTCGCGGACGGCGTCGTTGCGGTCGCGCATGAGGCGCTGGAGGACGGTGCGCGCCGCCTCGCCGCCCACATCGCCGAGGGCGCGGATGGCCTCCACGCGGATGGGGATGGGGACGCGCGAGAAGAGGCTGCCGCCGTTCGCGCGGTCGGCCAGCGCGGCGATGGCGCGCGGGTCGCCGATGCGGCCCAGCGCGCGCACGATCTCGATCACCGTCTCCTGGTCGGTCTCGCCGCCCAGGCGCTTGATCAGCGGGGCCACCGCCGTTCCCGCCTTGGTGAGCCCCAGGCCCAGCGCCGCCGCCGACCGCAGCGACGGCTCCGCATCCCCCAGCCCCACGATCAACTGCTGCACCGCCTCGTCGCCGCCGAACTTGCTGAGCGCGATGATGGTCTCGCGGCGCACGCGCACGTCGGGGTGCCGGATGGTGCGCGCGAAGTGCTCGGGGGCGTCGGCGCTGCGGATCTCGCCCAGGATCCCCACCATGTTGCGCACCACGAACCAGCGCTCGTCGCCGATCATGTCCTCCAGCAGGGGAACGCCCACGCGGTCCAGCTCCACCAGCGCGTCGCGGAAGGCGCGCCGCGCGGACAGGTCGCTGGCGCCCACCAGGCTGCGCACCAGCGGCGTCACCACCTCGGCGCCCAGGGCGAGAAGAACGCCGCGCAGCTCGGCGCGCTCGTCCTCGCTCTTGCTGCGCCCCAGCCGCTCCACGATCTCCTCGATGATGTAGCGGTTGGCGATGCGGTGCATGGCCATGACGATGCTGCCGCGCGTGGACGGGTTGCGCTTGGCCAGCGCGTCGGAGTCGCGCCGCAGGTCGCGCAGCACGCCGATGGCGCGGTCCATCATCCCCCGCTCGATGCACCACTGCGCCACGTACTCCAGCCGCTGCAGCGCCTCCACGCGGTCGCTGTCGGCGCCCTCGCGCAGCATCTTCCGCAGCTCCTCCAGGTCCTCCGTCTCCACCCGCCGCGCGGAAAGCTGCACCTGCTGATACATGTCGTGCGTGCTCCACAGCGCCACGCCGTCGAACTCGCCCTTCTCCTTCTTCTTCCCCGCCCCGGGCACCGGGAGCGCCGGCCCCGACGCCGCCACCGTGATGGGCGCGGCGGTGATGGTGCGCCCGTTCACCGCCACGCGCGACACCCCCGCCGCCGAGAGCGCCGCCTCCAGCCCGCCCGCGGCGGCAATCACGCGCGGCGGCAGCGCCACGCCCGACAGGAAGCGCCCCAGCGACTCGGCCGGCACGTGGTGCTGGAACACCACCTCGCGCACGCCCAGCTCCACCAGCTTGGCGCCCAGCCGCTGCACGTGCGGCGACCGCCGCGCCACCGTCTCGCCCGCCACCGCCAAGCCGCCCGGCGCCACGTCGATGGCCAGGTCGTCGCCGTACGCCAGCAGCGCCTCTTCCACCCGGTGCAGCTGCGTGACCAGGGTGGGATGGACGATCGGGTAGAACTCGCTGAGGGAGTGCCCTTTCGCGAGGTCTACGACGATGGCGGGGACGGTCTTGGGTCCGCTCATGGGATTCGGGACGGTGGTGCTGCGTCCGGGACTGGGGAAGTCCTGAGTCCTAAAGTCCTAAGTCCTGAGTCCTGAGTGCCAAGTGCCAAGTGCCGAGTGCCGAGTGCCGAGTGCCGAGTGATGAGGCACATCGGGGCGAGCGAAAAATGCGACTGAAGTCGCGGCTACAAGGGCACGCAGTCCGCCTTCGCGGACTTCATCGGCGCGGTGGCGGCCGGGGCGCGTGGCACCAGCATCAGCGCGGCGGGCACCTCGTCATCCAAACGCACCTGCCACTCAGCACTCAGCACTCAGCACTAGGCACTAGTAGGCACTAGGCACTAGGCACTAGGCACTATCTCTTGATCCTCTCCCCCTCATCCTCGTACCGGAACACCCACGCCGCCAGCGCGCCGGGGCGGATGGTGCGCTCGCGGTGCCAGGGCTCCATGTCCCACTGGCTGCCGCCCTCGGGGCCGGGCTCCCCGGTGATGCGGGCCAGCACGCCCACCGCGCGGTCGCGCCATGCCTCCCAGTTGGCGGCGCGCAGGTCCACCCACCCCTTCCACGCGGTGTCGTCCAGCGCCTCGGCCGGCTCGGGCTCCACCACCACCTTGCGGCCGCGCAGCACCCGCTCGCCGTCGGGGAGGAGGATCGCGAGATTCGCCGACAGGATGCGCGTGCGCAGGTCGATGTCGCTGGCCACCAGCGCGTCGGCGTCGCGCGCGGCGGCGTCGGGCTCCAGCTGCGCGGCGCACTCCAGGCTCCCGCCGCAGATGCGCCGCAGGATCTCGCCCTCGAACAATAGCTTGGTCAGCCGCGGCGGGCCCAGCATCTCGAAGCCCACGCTCCGGTGCTCCGCATCGCGCTCCAGCTCTTCCATGTACGCCAGCGCGCTCTGCCGCAGCACACCGGCCCGGTAGGTGGGGCCGCTGGTGGAGGCGTCCAGCGCGGCGACCACGTCGCGGCCGGTGGGGTGCCCGGTGATCTCGCGCACCGCGTCGCGAGCGATCTCCTCGGGGGTGATGAACTCCATCAGCCCCAGCGAGGTGATGGCCTCGAACTCGTCGGGGCTGAACAATCCGTTCTCGCCCGAGTCCAGGTAAACGCCCTGCAGCACCTGCCCGGTGTCGCGCCACAGCGTGTCGCGCCCGAACTCCCTGCGCGCCAGCCGGGCCTCGCCGCCGCGCCCCGGCTCGGGCGGCGCCACGAACGCGTCCGCGACGGAGACGGGCGCCACCGCGTCCACGCGGGTGATGGGCGCGCCGCGCCACACCACGTCGCCCGAGCGGATCCCCTTCCACGAGATGGCGGCGGTGGGCTTGATCTCCTTCACCGCCGGGGCGCCGGGGGTGCGCGCCATCAGGTACAGCAGCAGCGTGTGCGCGCCCGCCACCGCGGACTTGGACAGGAGCTGGCGGCTGGGCCGGTCCTCGCTGTGGGTGAAGGGGATGTTGAGCCCCATCCCCCCCGTGCCGGCCGTGCCGATCTTCAGGTAGACGCGCGTGCCGACGGCCTGCATGGCGTGCAGCGCCACCCACACGTGGTGGATCAGGTGCGGCAGGGTGATGGTGGCCAGGTGCTTCTCGATGGTCTCCAGGTCCACCGGCCCGCGGCGCGCCGCCTCGCGCAGCGACTGCGCGCTCTTGAACACGTTCTGGTAAGCGAACCCCGTCGCCGTGTTGATGCAGTCGATCAGCGCGTCGGGGCGGTGGCGCAGCACCAGGTCGCCCAGCGCGGAGCGCAGCAGCGCCTCGTCGCCCAGCGGCCCGTACAGCTCGTCGAGCATGGCGCCGCGCGCACCGGCGTCGTCCAGCAGCGTGTCGCGGCGCTCGTCCTTCAGGGCGGCGGGCACGAACAGATTCCCCCACTCGCCGGCGATCTCCACGCCGTCGGGGGCGTGGGCGCGCAGCTCCTCCACCCCGTCGTCCGCCTCGCGCTGCGTGAGGGCGGAGATGACCAGCAGCCCGGGCTTCAGCGGCAGCAGCGCGCGGGCGATGGCCATCCCCACCAGCCCCGAGCCGCCCAGGATCACGATGCGTGAATCGCGGATATCCAAAAGAAATCGATACGTCAGGGTGATGTGATGCGGTTCGCGGTCACCGCCGCCCGCGCGGCGCGCCGCCCTTCTTCGGCCCGCGCGATCCCCCGCCCCCGCGCGGGGACGATCCGCCGCCGCCCGCGCGCGGTCCCGAAGGCCGCCCCCCGCCCGGCTTCCCGCCGCGCCGCGGAGAGTCGTCTCCCGCGCCGCCGCGCGGCCCCGACGGACGCCCGCCGCCGCGAGGCCCCGACGGCTTCGACGGCCGCCGCGACTCCTCTTCGTCGCGGTCGCGCCCGGCGCGCACGCTGTCGTGGAACGTCCCGCGCCGCCCATAGCCGGGCCCACGCGACGTCGCCGAGTCGTCGCCGTCACGATCGCGAGGAGCACCCGGCTTCGCCCCGCGTCCACCGCCCGGCCCGCGCGGCGCCTCCTCGTCCCGATCCCGCCGCGGCGACGGCTTTCCGCCCCGCGCCGGACGATCGCTGCGCTCGCCGCCCGCCGCCGGACGCGATGCGCCGCGCCCGCGAGCCGGCCCACGCGGCGTCTCTTCATCCCCCGGCTCACGGCGCGAGTACGGCTTGCCACCACGCGCTGGACGCTCGGGCCGGTCACCGCCCGCGGGTCGAGCACCGCGAGCCGGCCCGCGCGTCGGCGCCTCCTCATCCCCCGACTCACGGCGCGCGTACGGCTTGCCCGCGCGGGCCGGCCGATCGCCGGACGTGGGACGGGCACTACCTCCGCGAGCCGGAGCGCGCGTCGGCTTCTCGTTATCCCCCGAGTCACGGCGCCCGTACGGCTTTCCGGCGCGCGGCGGCCTCTCTTCGTCCCCCGAATCGCGGCGCTGGAACGGCTTGGCGGCGCGCGTCGGGCGCTCAGTGCGATCGCCGGAAGCAGGACGGGCACCGCGAGCCGGAGCGCGCGACGGCGTCTCCTCATCCCCCGAATCGCGGCGCGCGTACGGCCTGGCGGTGCGCGTCGGACGCTCGGGACGATCGCCGGATGCCGGACGGGCGCCACGTGCCGGAGCGCGCCTCGGGGCCTCTTCGTCACTCGACTCCCGACGAGAGTACGGCTTGGCAGCGCGCGTCGGGCGTTCGGCCCCGTCACCGGCGGCGGTGCGGGTGGCGCGGCGGACCGGGGCGCGCGCCGGCGTCTCGTCATCTCCCGAGTCCCGTCGCGGAGCGGGCTTTCCGGCTGGCTTCGCGCGGGTGGGTGGGCGCGACGGGTCCCACGGGCGGCGCTCGCCCGCGCGGTCCATCTCCCGCTCCTGCGAGGCGCGGCGCGGCTTCGACGTGTTCGTCTTTCGCGGGCCCTTCGCCGCGTCCTTGCCGCGCGCCGGGGCCTGCGCCTTCTCGCGGGCGACGCGGTCCGCGCCCTTGCCGCGCTCGGAGCCGCGCTTGGTCTTCGTCATCTTCTCCCGCTCCCTCTTCTCGGTGCGCGCGACCACCATCTCCTCGGCCGCATGCTCGTCCGTCTTGCGGCGCGGCGGGCGCTCGCCGCCGGCGGCCTCGGCCTTCCCCGGCTTCCTGCGCAGCGCGGCCAGCTCCGGCTCGGTCACGATGCGCCACTTCCCCGGCTTCAGCTCGCCCAGCGAGACCGGGCCGAAGCGGCGCCGGATCAGGCGGTGCACCGGGTGGCCCAGCACGTCCAGCATCCGCCGCACCTCGCGGTACTTCCCCTCGCGCAACACCAGCGAGAGGCGGTGCTCGTTCTCGCCCGTCTGGTGCAGGCGGCGGATGGACTCGGCGCGCAGCAGCTCGCCATCGTCCTCCACCCCTTCCTCCACGATGCGGTGCATCTGCTCGGCCGTGGGCTTCCCCTCCACGTCGGCCCAGTACTCCTTGGTCACGCCGAACGACGGGTGCGTCATGCGGTTGGCCAGCGTGCCGTCGTTGGTCAGCAGCAGCAGCCCCTCGCTGTCGCGGTCCAGCCGGCCCACGTGGAAGAGCCCGTGGAATTTCTCGGGGAGGAGGTCGTACACCGTCTTGCGGCCGTACGGGTCGTCGCGCGTGGTGACGTAGCCCTTGGGCTTGTTGATGGCGAGCCAGGTGATGGGCTGCACCTCGATGGGCTGCCCGTCGACCTCGATGTGGTCGACGCCGGGGGTGATCCTGATTCCGGGCGCGGTCACGCTCACGCCGTTCACGAACACGCGCCCGGCGGCGATCAGCTCCTCGGCGTGGCGCCGCGAGGCGACGCCGGAGTGCGCCAGGAAGGCTTGCAGGCGCACTTCCTCGCCGTGCGTGGGCTGGGTCTTACGCGGCATCACCAAGCGTGAGCTGGGGGTCGGGGTCGCGGCGCGCGAGCACCACGGGAAGTTCCTCGGGACGCGGCAGGTCGTCCAGCGAGCGGAAGCCGAAGTGCTGCAGGAAGAAGGGCGTGGTGCCGTACAGCAGCGGCCGTCCCAGCCCCTCGCCGCGCCCCACCACCTCGATCAGGCCGCGCTCCTGCAGCGTCTTCAGCACGGCGCCGGCGCCCACGCCGCGGATTTCCTCCACCTCCGCGCGCCCCACGGGCTGGCGGTAGGCCAGGATGGCCAGCGTTTCCAGCGCGGGCCCGGACAGGCGCTGGGAAGACGGCACGCTGTCGAAGCGCTCCAGCACCGGCGCGTACTCGGGGCGGGTGAGGATCTGGTAGCCGCCGCCCACCTCGAAGATGCCGAACGCGCGCTCCTGGTCGTCGTACTCGGCGCGCAGCTCGGTGATGGCGGCCTCCACGCTCTCCTCGTCCAGCGACTCGTCGGCGCGCGCCAGCTCGGCCGCGCTGAGCGGCGCCTCGCTGGCGAAGAGCAGCGCCTCCACCATGCGGCTGGCCCTCATGCGCGCCTTGCCCCGGGGCCGAACAGATCCCGTGCGCGCCCGACGGCATCCCTGGATCGCGCGCGGGATGGGAAGTGCCCGGGCAGGCCTGCACCGGCGGCTGAAGCCGCAGCAACAACTACGGGAAGCCTCGCAAACCGCGCGAGGCTGTTCGGCGCGGCGGCAGGTGCAGACTCGCGGGGGATGGTTCCGTTCGTTCCCGGCGGGCACACGCAGGCGCGCGACGAATGCTCGCCCTGTCCCCTGTCCCCTGTCCCCTGTCCCCTGCCGTTCACGCCTCGGCCTCCTGCTCGCGGCGCTCGCGGGCGCGGTAGATCCAGAGCGGGTCGAAGGGCACGTTCTGGCGCAGGCGGACCACGTTGCGCTTCCCCAACTCCAGGCACGCGAGCAGCGTGGCCACGGCGTGGATGCGCGTTCCCCAGCGCTCGACCAGGGCGGCGAACTCCACGCGGCGCTTCTCCACCAGCGCGTCCACCACCTCGTCCATCTTCTCCTCGATGCGCACCTGCCGCCCGTGCACGGTGTGCACCACCAGGGCCTCGGCCAGGCGCTCCTGCATCCGGAGCGCCGCGTCCCACACGTCCTGCCACGAAGTCTCCAGCGGCAGCTCGGACAGGCGGGGCTGCGGGCGCACCTCCACGTAGCCGCGCGAGAACAGGCGCGAGCGCACTCGCTCCGCCTGCTCCAGCAGCCGCGCCGCCTCGCGGAAGTGCTCGTACTCCAGCAGCCGCCGCACCAGGTCGGCGCGCGGGTCGTCGCCCTCGTCCTCGCCGGGGGGGCGCGGGAAGAGCATCTGCGCCTTGATGCGCACCAGCGTGGCCGCCATCTCCAGGAACTCGCCCGCCCGCTCCAGCTCCAGCCGCTGGAGGTCGCGGATGGCCGCCAGGAACTGCTGCGTGATCCGCGAGATGGGGATGTCGAAGATGTCGATGTCCTGGTTGCGGATCAGGTGCAGCAGCAGGTCCAGCGGCCCGTGGAAGCGCTCCAGGTCGATCTCGAAGGGGTCGCGCGCCCCGGCCGCGGGAACCTCCAGCGTCTGCTGCGCCGTCACATCGTCATCCCCGCCACCAGGTCGCCGGGCACCAGGAACAGGTCGCCCAGCGGCCGCGCCACCAGGAACAGCCGGTTCAGCGCGCCGGTGAAGATCAGGGCGTACAGGATGATGAAGCCGAAGGAGGAAAGCTGCCGGTACGCGCTTCCCAGGTTGGCCGGGAGGAGGTGATACAGCACGTGCGACCCGTCCAGCGGCGGCACGGGGATGAGGTTGAAGAGGATGAGGAAGAAGTTCAGCTCCACGCCGATCACGAACAGCTTGTCGGCCGTCACCAGCACCTCGTTCCCCCCCGTGGCGCGGAAGACCAGCGCGGCGACGACGTGCAGGAGCGCGAAGAGCAGGATGAGCAGGAAGTTGCCCGCGACCCCGGCCAGCGAGACCAGCACGTCGCCGCGCACGTACTTGCGGTACTTGCGCGGGGTGGTGGGCGTGGGCTTGGCCCAGCCGATGAGCGGCGCGCCCGAGATGGCCCCGATCAGCGGGAACAGGATGCTCCCGATGGGGTCGATGTGGGCGCGCGGGTCCAGCGTAACCCGCCCCAGCATGTACGCGGTGTCGTCGCCCTGCTTCAGCGCGACGTAGGCGTGCATGAACTCGTGGACGGAGAACGCCAGGAGCAGGACGGGCAGGCTGAGAAGAACGTACTGCAAGCGTTGTGGATCCATGCCGGCCAAGTTAGACGCGGGCCCGGACCTTGTCAAAGCAAGCGGGGAGGCGGGGTTGACACCCTCCGGCAGTTCGGGTATAATTCGGCTTCCCGTTTTCCGGGACCAGCATTCCGACCCATCGTTTCAACCAGCTCCGGCGCCCTGCGTGGCGCCGATGTTTTCCGGAGGCCAGCCTTGCCGAACGTCAAGTCCGCCGAGAAGCGGATGCGGACCAACGAGATCCGCGCCGACCGCAACCGTGCCTTCCGCTCGCGGCTGCGCAGCGCGCTGAAGCGTGTCCGCACGGCCGCCACCGCCGCGGACGGCACCGCCGCCCTGCGCGAGGCCACCTCGCTGCTGGACCGCGCGGCCCGCAAGCGGATCGTGCATCCCAACAAGGCCGCCCGCGCCAAGAGCCGCCTGAACGCCTTCATCGGCCGCCTGGCCGCGTAAGTCGCCGGGCAGCACCGAGGGCACAAGGCCCGCCGACCTCTTCACGGTCGGCGGGCTTTTCGTCCGTTCCGAAACGAAGTGCGGAAGTGCGTGAGTGCGCCTGCATCGGCGCGGCCGCTCCAGCGCATGCAGGCCCGCCACGAGGCCGCGGCCGCAGTCCCGCAGGGACTTTGTGCTTTTGCTGCCCGCCAATTCATTGGCGGGTGCCAAGGCCACGCCCGGCGCTCGCCCGCCCGCCACGAAGCCGCGGCCGCAGTCCCGCAGGGACTTTGTGCTTTTGTTGCCCGCCAATTCATTGGCGGGTGCCAAGGCCACGCCCGGCGCTCGCCCGCCCGCCACGAGGCCGCGGCCGCAGTCCCGCAGGGACTTTGTGCTTTTGTTGCCCGCCAATTCATTGGCGGGTGCCGAAGCCGACGAGCCCCTCCCCCCGATGCTCCGGGGAGAGGGGCTCGTCCGCGTCTACCCGCCGGCGACTACTCCGCGGCTTCCGCCGCCTCGAAGCCCACCTGCAAGGTGCGCGAGCGCACCTGCTCCAGGATCCGGTCGGCCAACGCGCGGCGGTCCAGCACCTCCTGCTTGCGGCCGGCGCCGCGCACCCGCACCGCCGCCGTGCCGCCCTCGGCCTCGCGCCCGCCGATCACGGCCATGTACGGCACCTTCTGCGTCTCCGCCTCGCGGATGCGGTAGTTCAGCGTCTCGTTGCGGTCGTCCACGCGCACGCGGATCCCCATCTCCCTGAGCTCCGCCCCGTACTGGCGCGCCACCCCGGCCTGGTCGTCGCTGATCGGGATCACCACCACCTGCACCGGCGCCAGCCACACCGGGAAGGCGCCCGCGAAGTGCTCGATCAGGATGGCGATGAAGCGCTCGAACGAGCCGCTGACCGCGCGGTGGATGACCACCGGCCGGTGCGGCAGGTTGTCTTCCCCCACGTACGTCAGGTCGAAGCGCTCGGGGTTGCTGTAGTCCAGCTGGATCGTGCCCAGCTGCCACGCGCGCCCGATCGAGTCGGTCACGTCGAAGTCGATCTTGGGGCCGTAGAAGGCGCCGTCGCCCTCCTTCAGCTCGTACGGCATCCCCGTGGCCTCGAGCGCGGCGCGCAGGCCGGCCTCGGCGCGGTCCCACATCTCGTCGCTGCCGATGCGCTGCTCGGGGCGCGTGGCGAACTTCAGCGTGGCCGTGAGCCCGAACGTCTCGTAGTAGCCCAGGATGAACCCCAGGAGGAACCGCACCTCCTCGGTGATCTGGTCCTCGCGCATGAAGACGTGGCAGTCGTCCTGCTGGAACTGCCGCACCCGCGTGAGCCCCGAGAGCGCGCCCGACAGCTCGTTGCGGTGCAGCACGTCGAACGTCACGTAGCGCAGCGGCAGCTCGCGGTACGAGTGCTTCTCCGAGCCGTAGTAGATGAAGTGCGAGGGGCAGTTCATCGGCTTCAGCGAGATGTCGTGCTCGCCCGACTCGGCGTCGAGCACCAGGAACATGTTCTCGCGGTACTTTCCCCAGTGGCCGGACTGCTCCCACAGCGCCTTGTTGTACAGCAGCGGCGTCTTGATCTCCTCGAAGTCGCGCAGCTGCCGCTCGCGCACGAACTCCACCAGCGTGTTGTACAGCGTCGTCCCCCTGGGCGTCCAGAACGCGGCGCCGGGGGAGACGGGGTGGA
The DNA here is from genome assembly GCF_035474595.1 of Longimicrobium sp. Taxonomy (NCBI): domain Bacteria; kingdom Pseudomonadati; phylum Gemmatimonadota; class Longimicrobiia; order Longimicrobiales; family Longimicrobiaceae; genus Longimicrobium; species Longimicrobium sp. The sequence continues at coordinate 13,053 of NZ_DATIND010000001.1, read as the reverse complement.
ACTGGAAGAGGTCGAGCTCGCGCCCCAGCTTGCGGTGGTCGCGCTTGCGCGCTTCCTCCAGCCGGTGGATGTACTGCTCCAGGTCTTCCTTCGTGAACCAGGCCGTGCCGTAGATGCGCTGCAGCATCTGGCGCTTCTCGTCGCCGCGCCAGTACGCGCCGGCCGTGTTCAGCAGGCGGAAGTGCTTCAATCGCCCCGTGCTGGGCACGTGCGGGCCGCGGCAGAGGTCCGTGAAGGGGCCGTTGCGGTAGATCGTGATCGTCTCGTCCGGCCCCAGCTCCTCCAGCCGCTCCAGCTTCAGCGGGTCGTCGGCGAAGATCTCGCGCGCCTCGTCGCGGCTCACCACGCGGCGCTCGAACGACTCGTCGTCCTTCGCCACCGCCTCCATCTCCCGCTCGATCTGCTGCAGGTCCTCGGGCGTGAAGGGGCGGTCGACCTCGAAGTCGTAGTAGAAGCCGTCGGCGATGGAGGGCCCGAAGCCGATGCGGGCCTCGGGGCGCACCTTGCGCACGGCCGTGGCCAGCACGTGCGCGGCCGAGTGGCGCAGCACGTCCAGCGCCTCGGGGTTCTTCTCCGTGAGGATCTCGACCTTCGCGTCGTGCTCGATGGGGCGCGTGAGGTCCACGACCTGGCCGTCGACCCGGGCCGCCAGCGCGGCCTTCGCCAGCCGCGGGCCGATGGCCTCGGCCACGCTCAGCACCGTGGCGCCCCGCGGCAGCTCGCGCTGCGAGCCGTCGGGAAGCGTGACCTTCACCGCGCCTGCGTTTTCTGCGATGCTCATTCTCTATGTCTCCGCGGCCGTCGTCGGCCGCCGTTTCAGCGTGGTGGATAGACGAAGAACAGGACGATTCCGGCGACCAGGGCGCCGGTGAAAACGGCCCAGGGCCACGCGGCCCGGGCCGGCACACTCCCTTCTTCGTCCACCTCCAGCAATCCGCCGTTCATCTTTCCCTCGATTCGTCCGAAGCGCGAACGTGAAATTTATTCCCGTGCGGCGCTTCGCGGCAACCGCCCGAACGGGTGGGACGCGGGGGGTGGGGCGCGGAGCACATCGTCCCGTCACGCCGAACGGCCCCGGATCGCTCCGGGGCCGTTCTCGCACGGATCCGCGCCGCGTCAGTAGAGCGACTGCCGGGAAAGATAGCCCTGGTACGCAAGGCAACCCGCGATCTTCAACTCCACGAACACACGCGTTACCTCCGGAGGAACCGCCAGATCGAGGTCCTTGCGCCCCGCGACGGTGACCGGCTCCCAGCGCCAGCTCTGGCGCTGCCCGGAGGGGTACCGGCTGTTGGCTTCCACCGTATGCTCGCCGCTTCCGAACTGGATCGAGAGCCTTACCCCGCGGTCGGTCAGGCTCACGTCACGTACGAACGTCCAGTCCCGGTAGAAGATCCGCTCACCCGGCTGCTGGATCCGCACGCGCGGCGCCCACTGCCTGTTTTCCGGTCCCAGGAGCGTGAGCAGGGTGGTGCGCTCCGCGGGCGTGCGGCACACCACCTCGCGAAGCGCGGACAGATCCACCTCGCCGGGAAACACGACTTCGGCGCACCGTGCACGCGTGATCTCGTCGCGCTCGCCGCGCGACATCGAAGCGGGGTACGGCTCGTCGTGGTAGATCGCGCGGAAGTTCAGCCGGCGAAGGAACGCGGCGCCACTTCCGATCCGGTAACGCTGGCGCGCCAGGTTTCCGTCGGTGATCTGCGCATCGCCACGGGTCAGCATCTCCGCGGCATCGAAGATCAGGAAGACGGGCACCGGGCAGTGGCTGTGCTTGGACCGGTGCTCGGGCGGCCGGATTCCTTCGTTGTGGTACTGGGTCGGGGTGACCGGACGGAAGTAGAGCCGCGCCAGGCCGTGAGCCCACGGGCTCCCCTCGATGATGTCCAGGCTGGCGATCTCCACGTCGTGCAGCCCGAGCTCCTCCGCTCGCCGCCGGCTGTACACGCGGCCGCTGCGGAGGATCGAGGCTACGTTGCGGACGTCGCTGAAGTGGTAGAGGTGAAGCGGCCAGTCTCGGCGTTGCCGGCCCAGCCACTTCTGCTCCGACAGCTCTTTCAGGAACGAACGGATATCCCGCGCATCCGGTGCTTCGGGCATGGAATCAGCCGAACGCGAGCTCCCGCTGCGGCTCGCTGCTCCCGACGGCGGGGGCGAGCTGCAGGCCGGTCATCGGAGAGCCCCCGAGCATCTGGTAATCGGTTCCCAGCGGCACCAGCTGCACATACGGAAGCAGCGCCAGGATTCCCAGCACATACGAGCCGATCTTCTCCAGTCCCACCGGAAGCCGGCGCGCGGTCAGGATCCCGAAGTCCCGGAGCTGCTTCCAGGCTTCGGCGAGCTGCTCCTTCGGCACCACCGTGGTGCGCCGGCCCGACATCCAGATCCGCAGCCCGGCAATCCCGCTGTCGGCCACCTGGACTTCGAACTGCCCTGCCTTCGAAGGCGTTTCGACCGCAACACGGACGCGAAACATCTCCGTGAGATCCGCCCACACCTCCTCGAACGGCAGCTCGGCCGGGGCGGAGCGCAGCCACTCCGCGATGGCGCGCGGCTGCCGGTGCTCGGCCACCGCACGGCGCGGCACGGGGGCGTACATCAGCACGGTGATCGGGAGAGGCGCCAGGTACCGCTCCATCAGCGGGCGCACGGCGGCAAATTCCAGTTCGCCGTTCCCGCATCCCAGCGGGGGAAAGGCGATGGAATGGATCCCGGCCCGCTCGTACATGTTCACGAAGGCCCTGAGCCCCGCTTCGATGTACTCCAGCCTGGAAGGGTTACGCCAGTGCTCCTTGGTGGGAAAGTTCAGCACGTACCGCGTGGGCCCTCTCCACAGGTGAAGCCCGCCCACCCGGAGATCGCCCCGCTCGCAGACGGCGCGATATTCCCGGAACATCTCCGGAAAGATCTCCCTGAAGGTCAGGGCGATGCCCTTCCCCATCACTCCCACGGTGTTTACCGCGTTTACGAGCGTCTGGACGGGGGCCTCGAAGAGGTTACCCGAGACGTAGGTCAGCATGTGCCGGGTATGTTGAAGGGAGCGCAATTGAAATCCGATGGAAGGATAGCTTCTCCACGTCCCCGGGTCAACCCGCGGAACTGCTGGGGAACCGCATGATTGCTGGGTTTACGCCACCTTGGCGCCAGATGCAGCACACCAGTTTGCGAGTGCCGGCGACCCTGCCGGCATCGCTTGGCTCGCGCGCGGCCAAGCCGGAACGGGCTCCCCACCGATCCGTTGTCCGCGGCGCTTTCCGCCGGGCAGCGACCGATTGGGGACACGGGTGCGGTGATCGAGATCGTGGGGTGGCGTTGTCATCGGCGCGGCCGGGAACGATGTTCATCGCCATCCGCATCTTCCACCCGTCTTCCGGACCGATGACCGACATCCAGAACTTCGGCGGCGCCACGCACCTGGAGTGCACCCGCTGCGGCGCGCGCTACGAGAGCGAGACGCCGCACCGGCTGTCGCCCTGCTGCGAGAAGCCGCTGTACGCGCGCTACGACCTGCCCGCCATCGCCGCGCGCGTGACGCGCGAGGAGCTCGCCTGCCGCAGCGCCGACCTGTGGCGCTACCACGAGCTCCTGCCCGTGCGCGACCCCGCGAACGCCGTGCGCCTGGGCGAGGGGTGGACGCCGCTGGTGGACGCGCCCCGGCTGGCGGACCGCCTGGGCGTGGCGCGGCTGATGATCAAGGACGAGGGGCAGAACCCCACCGCGTCGTTCAAGGCGCGCGGGCTGTGCCTGGCCGTGTCGCGCGCGAAGGAGCTGGGGATCACGGAGGTGGCGCTCCCCAGCGCCGGGAACGCGGGGAGCGCCACCGCCGCCTACGCCGCCGCGGCGGGGATGGGCGCGCACGTGGTGGTCCCGCGCGACACGCCGGCGCCCATCGTGGAGGAGATGCGCGCGCTGGGCGCCGACGTGGAGCTGATCGACGGCCTGATCACCGACTGCGCGGTGCGGGTGGCCGCCGGCGCGCGCGAGCACGGCTGGTTCGACCTGTCGACGCTGAAGGAGCCGTACCGCGCCGAGGGGAAGAAGACGATGGGGTACGAGGTGGCCGAGCAGCTGGGGTGGACCCTTCCCGACGTCATCGTCTACCCCACGGGCGGCGGCACCGGGCTGGTGGGGATGTGGAAGGCGTTCGCGGAGATGGAGGCGATGGGGTGGATCGGCGCGGCGCGCCCGCGGATGATCTCGGTGCAGGCGGCCGGGTGCGCCCCCATCGTCCGCGCCTGGGAGCAGGGGACGGACGAGGCCGCGCCGTGGGAAGACGCGCACACCTACGCCTCCGGCCTGCGCGTTCCCCGCGCCGTGGGCGACTTCCTGATGCTGCGGGCCATCCGCGAGTCCGGCGGCGCCGCCGTGGCCGTGCCCGACGAGGAGATGCGCCGCTGGACGCCCGTGGTGGGCGCCGACACCGGCATCTTCTGCGCGCCCGAGGGCGCCGCCACCGCCGCCGCCGCCCAGCGCCTGCGCACTGCAGGCGCCATCCGCGAGAGCGACACCGTCGTCCTCTTCAACACCGGCAGCGGGCTGAAGTACGTGGGGATGTAGAAAAGAAGTGCGGGAGTGCGGGAGTGCGTAGAGGCTTGGGTGGGATGCACTTCCGTGGCGCACTCTCCGTCTCCCGCGAGGGGTGGAACGCGCCGTCGCGCGGGCTCGAAAAACATGGGTTTGTCCCGCAGACACAGCTTTGTCCCGCGGGTGGCGGGAAGCGGTTGAACCGGATTCGCGGGCCTCGTTTACGTTCGGCGCAGGCCCAGCGGAGCACCGCCGGGCTGGCGGCGCCGAAGTCCGGCGCACCACACCCCCCACCCGATCCGGGTCCCCATGCAGACACGCAGCATCCTCGCCCGCCGCGCCTCCGCGGCGCTCGCCCTCCTCGCCCTTCCCTGGGCGGCCGGCTGCGGCGGCGACTCCACCCTCCCGCAGCGCTCCGCCCGCGGCCCCGCGGCCGTCATCTCCAACCCGGCCGATCTGGAGTCGGCCAGCTGCTCTCCCAGCCTCGCGTGGACGCGCGTGTCCGACGGCTCCAGCGCGTCGGCGTCGCTCGTCGCGGGGCAGAAGTACCGGGTGCGCGACATCACCACCTGCATCACCAACTTCCGCGCGCAGACCGGGCCCGTGCTCATCGTATCGGGCGGGCAGCAGCCCACGGTGCAGGCGAAGGATGCGTCGCAGACCTCGGCCACCTTCATCGGGGAGATCGGCGATGCCACGTATCCCGTCTCCGTGACCATCGCGCCGGCGAACCTGTTCCTGACCGACCACGCCACGGTAACCGCGGGCTCCTCCACCACGCTGTACTTCGAGGCGTACGAGCCCACGCTGCAGAAGATCCCCTCGGGCGACTGGCCCAGCCAGCCGGTGTTCACGAGCGACAACCCCGCCATCGCCACCGTTGCCGCGGGTGGCGCGAACGGCCCGGGCATCAACGTGGTGGTGGCGGGGAAGAGCGCCGGCACCACCGTGATCCGCACCAGCTTCCTGGGGCGCAACGCCGTAGCCACGATCACGGTGAACCCGGCCGGCCCGCTTGCGGCCAGCGTCACGCTGAGCGTCAGCCGGATCGTGGGAAGCATCGGGGGAACGTACCAGATCACGGCCACCGTGAAGGACGCGGCCGGCAACTTCATCTCCAAGCCGGTCACCTGGACGAGCTCGAACGCCTCCGTCGCCACGGTGGACCAGACGGGGAAGATCACGGCCAAGGCCGCGGGCACCGCCGTCATCCGGGCGTCGGTCGACGGAGTGTCCGCCGAGGCCACGATCGACGTGTACCAGTACGCTTGCCGCGACTGCTCCGGGCCGCTGATTCCCCCCGATCCGGGGCTCACCTACTGAACCCGGACCTGCCGCCACGAAAAAGCCCCCGCCGTCGAGATCGACGGCGGGGGCTTCGTTCCATCTCCCTGCAGGCGAGCGAACTACTTGGTGCGGACGATGTTCACCGTCACGCCGCCGGGGCCGTCGACTCCGTTGACGGCCATGCGCGGGCCCTTGCGGCCGCCGGCGAGCGTCTGCATCAGGCGCTGGCCGCGCAGCCGCATCTGCAGGTCCAACCCGCCGCCCTGCGGAAGGGACATCCGGTCGAGCGGGAACGGCGACACGCCGCTCGCCGACAGATCCAGCGACTTGCTGGGGTTCGGCGGACCCACTGCCGTGCCCACGCTCTGCGCCGTCAGCGTCAGCGAGATGGTGGCATCCTGCGTGGCCGAGCCGTAGAAGGGGATGACCACGTACTCGGCCCCCGCCGCGCCGCCGGTGGGGCAGAGCGCCACCCCGCCGCTCATCACCACCTGCTGCACCTGGCCCACCGCCAGGTTCAGCACCGTGCAGGCCCCGCCCACGGTGGTCCCCGACTGCGCCACGCGCACGTCGGCCTGCTGCCCGGGCGCCACCGCGAACTTGTAGTACGCCGCCGAGCCGGACTTCACCGACACGTTATTGGCCCCGTTCGCCAGCGCGAGCACCCGCAGCGGGTACACGCCCCCGGTGGTGGCGCGGAAGATGTCGCGGAAGTTCCAGCTGGGCTGCGTGAACTGCGGCGCCACGGGAATCCCCGCGTCGTCGGTGTACACCGACACCGCCCAGTCGCGCGCCAGGGCCACGGGGTCGGTGCCCAGCGCGTTGGACAGGTTGTTCAGCCCCACGCTGGTGCCGTTGGCCAGCGCGAACCAGAGCGCGGCGTCGTTGCCGTTGCGGCGGTCGGCGGCGTAGCGCAGGAAGTTCCAGGTGGCGCCGCGCGTTTCCAGCTCGTCGTTGTTGGCGTACGGCGAGTTCGACGACGGGTCGCGCAGGTACGTCTCGTAGCGCCCCAGGTTCTGCCCCTGGAACTCCTCGAACAGGCTGGTCTGCTGCGTGGACGCGAAGATCTGCGCGCGGTCGATGTTCTGCCGCGGCGCGTGGCCGCTCTCGGCGTAGTAGGCCAGCTCCTCGGCGATGTGCGACAGCCCCTCGTCCAGCCACACCTCCTCGTCCTCGCGAACCTTGTTCACGTACAGGCGGCGCGAGTAGTTGATCAGGTGCTGCAGCTCGTGCGCGGTGGTGGTCAGCGTATTCTCGCGGACGTAGTCCTTGCTGCGCACGTGCCCGTTGATGCTCCCCGAGGGGTCCGCCGAGAGCAGGTAGAACATCTCCGACACGTTGCTGGTGGGGCAGGCGTCCAGCTCGGTGGTGGGCGTGCGCGGGAAGGCGTCGCGCGGATAGAAGAAGCCGCCGTACACGAAGCCGGCCCCCGGCGGCGTCAGCTCGTTCACCGCGCGGGTGTACAGGATGATGACCTTGCCGTTGCCGTCCAGGTCCGTGGGCGTGCCGAAGTTGGCCAGGTCGGTGGGGTAGATGGTGGCATCGAACTCGTTGGCGATCGCCTGGTACTCGGCGGCGGTGAAGCCGCCCGCCGGGTTGTTGGTGTCCTCGTAGATCAGCACGTGCGCGGCGCTGGCCACCTGGCGCGCGCTGTGGTAGACCGGCTGGTCGCACCCGGTGATGCCCACCGCGTCCACGTTGAAGGTGCGGATGTTGGCGGTGGCGGTCACGTTGATGGTGGCCGTGTCGGCGCGGCCCTCGGCCTTCCCCACGATCTGCGCGGTGCCCACCGCCAGCGCGGTGACCTTGCCGTCGCCGGTCACGCTGGCCACCGACGGGTTGGTGCTCTTGTACGAGGCGCCGGTGATGCCCACGAACTTCTGCTCGTCGTCGATCCCCACCGCCGTCAGGCGCACCGTGTCGCCCTGGCTCAGGAAATAGGTGCTGGGCTCGATCACCAGCTCGGCGATGCTGGAGCTGGAGCCGGTTCCGTCCTTGCAGGCCGCCAGCCCGGCCAGGGCCAGGAGGAGGACCGGGAGGGTGCGCTTCATGATGGGCTCGGGATGTGTGAGGGAGCGTGGGCCGCGCTGCGTGCGCGGACACCGGAGAGAACGTCCGGGGCGGCGCCGCCGGGACGCCGCGGCCGGCCGTTGCCAGGCCGTGCCGCCGACAAGTGTAGGAACAGCCGTCCCGAAAAGGAAGGCGCCCCCGCGGGGGGCGCGTCCGCGGGGGGACGTGCCGGAATGCCACAACCTGATGCGGAGAACGCACTTGTACTCGCGCGCGCGAGGCGTGTTCCCCGGGTGTGGTCCGCCCGCGGAACGGATGCTATCTTCCGCCGCCCGATCCGTCCCTCGCTGAACGCCCGACCGAGTCCTGCCATGCCCGAACGCCCGGTGCGCCACTTCGTCTCCATCCCCGACTTCTCGCGGGAGGAGCTGCTCGACACGCTGGACCTGGCCGCGCGAATGAAGCGCGGCGAGTACACGGCCCGGCCGCTGGAGGGCCGCACGCTGGCCATGATCTTCGCCAAGAGCTCCACCCGCACGCGGGTGTCGTTCGAGGTGGGCACGTACCAGCTGGGCGGGCACGCGCTCTTCCTTTCCAGCCGCGACATCCAGCTGGGGCGCGGCGAGCCGCTGGCCGACACCGCGCGGGTGCTGTCGCGGATGGTGGACGGGATCATGATCCGCACCTTCGCGCAGTCCGACGTGGACGACCTGGCGCGCTACGGCTCCATCCCGGTCATCAACGGGCTCACCGACCTTCTGCACCCCTGCCAGATCATGGCCGACCTGCAGACCATCCGCCAGGAGTTCGGGCCGGAGCTGGAGCCGGTGAAGGTGGCGTGGGTGGGCGACGGGAACAACATGGCCAACTCCTGGCTGAACGCCGCCTACCGCCTGGGCTTCGAGCTGCGCCTGGCCTTCCCGGCCGGGTACGAGCCCGACGCGGAGATCCTGGCCCGCGCCCAGTCGGCCACGAAGATCGTGGTCACGCACGACCCGCGCGAGGCGGTGGAGGGCGCCGACGTGGTGAACACCGATGTGTGGACCTCGATGGGGCAGGAGGAAGAGTCGCAGAAGCGCCTGCGCGACTTCCAGGGCTACATCGTGGATGAGGCGCTGATGGGCCGCGCCTCTCAGCGCTCCATCTTCCTGCACTGCCTTCCCGCGCACCGCGGCGAGGAGGTGTCCGACGCGGTGATCGAGGGCCCGCGCAGCCGCGTGTTCGACGAGGCCGAGAACCGCCTGCACGCGCAGAAGGCCATCATGGTGAAGGTGATGGCGCCCGGCGCCGCCTGACCTTTCCCCGCGCGCTCCAGGCATCGCGGAATCTCACGCGGAGACGCGGAGAGACGCGGAGGTGTGGGCCCTGCACCTCCGCGTCTCCGCGTCTCCGCGTGAGGCATGACGATGTCGGGCTGCGCGATGGTTGATGAGGAGACACGCGAACGTCGGCACTACCCTCGAAAGAGAGAAGCCCCTTCCCGGTGATCCGGGGAGGGGCTTTCTGTCTGGACGATGCCGCCTGGTTACCGCGTGCGCATCAGCGTCAGCGTCACCCCCGTCGGCGCCACCGCCGCGGCGATGCTCGCGCTGGCTCCGCGGCGGCCGATCAGCGGCGACAGCTCCGCGCGCTCGCGGCGGCGCAGCGCCAGCTCGAACCCGCCGTCGCCACCCACCGCGGTGAACGGGGTGAAGGCGGGGCCGGAGATCCCCGGCAGCCGGTTGGGCGTGGGCCCGCCGCTCACCGCCGTCACGTTGGTGCCCACCACCGCGACCGCGGCGGTCCTGCCGGTCGACAGCACGGGGTAGCCCACCACCAGCACGTAGTCGCTCCCCGTGCCGCCCGCCACGCAGAAGGCGGCGGTGGTCGCGGCGTCGACCTGCACCGCCTGGCCCACCGAGAGCGTCACCGGCGTGCACGCGTTCGCCACCGTGGTCCCCGCGGCCGAGACGCGCACGTCCGCCGTGGCGCCCGAGGCCACGCCGAAGCGGTAGTAGGCGGCCGAGCCGGAGCGGATGGTGGCCGTGCGCGTGCTCCCCGACACCAGCGCGTTCACCTGCAGCGGGTAGCCGCCGAACGCCTTGTTGGAGTACAGGTCGCGGAAGTTCCAGCTCGGGTGCTGGAAGCGCGCCTCGGCGCCGGTAACCGCGTCGTCGGCGTAGTTGGCCACCTGCCAGTCGCGCACGTACGCGCCCAGCTCCGGGCCCACCACCTTGCCCAGGTTCACCAGCCCGCTGTCGGCCGAGTTCACCAGCGCGTTGAAGAACGGCTGGTCGCCCGCGCCCTTCCGGTCGGCCGAGTAGCGCAGCAGGCTCCAGGCGGCGCCGCGGGTGGCCAGCGAGTCGTTGTCGGCGTACGGCGAGTTGGGCGGCGGGTTGCGCAGGTACTCGCCGAAGCGGCCGAAGTTGGCGATGCCGAACTCGTTGAAGGCGTCGACCCGCGTCTGCGAGGCGAACAGCGTGCTCTGCCCGATGTTCTGCCGCGGCCCCAGCCCCGAGGCCGCGTAGAAATTCAGCTCCTCGGCGATGTGCGCCAGCCCCTCGTCCAGCCACACCGCCTCGAAGGTGGGCGCGTTGTTCACGAACAGCCGGCGCGACGAGTTGATCAGGTGCTGGAGCTCGTGCGCCAGCGTGCCGATGGTGGTGTTGCTGACGTACTGGGCGGTGCGCTCGTTCCCGTTGATGGTGCCCTGCGGGTCCGGCGCCAGCATGTAGAACATCTCGCCCAGGTTGCTTCCCTCGCACCCCTGCAGCTGCGTGGTGGCGGTGTGGGGGAACAGGTCGCGCGAGAAGAAGAAGCCGCCCACGACGAAGTTCACGTTCGCGGGGGTCAGCTCGTTCACCGCGCGGGTGAAGAGGACGATGACCTTGCCGTTGTTGTCGATGTCGGTGGGCGCGCCGAACGCCTGCACGTCGGTGGGCCACACCAGCGTGTCGAAGCGGTTGGCGATCTCCTGGTATTCGGCCGAGGTGAAGCCGCCCGGGGGGTTGCGCGTGTCCTCCATGAGGATCACGTGCTGTCCCACGGCGGCGGTGCGGAAGCCCACCAGCAGCGGGTCGCCGCAGGCCTGGTCGGTGTTCACGTTGAAGGTGCGCGCCACGTCGCCGGCCACCACGTTCACGGCCACGGTGTCGGAGCGGCTGCCGGACTCGACCACGATCTGCGTGGCGCCCACCGACACGCCGGTGACGGTGCCCGCCGAGCTGACCGTGGCGATCGCGGGGTTCAGGCTGCGGAAGGTGACGGCGCCCGAGGCCGTGACGTTCAGGCGCACGGTGTCGCCCACGGCCACCGTGACGGGGTTGGGCTGCACGCTGATGGTGCCGCCCGAGGGCCCGGTGGCGTCGCCGCCGCTGCACGCGGCCAGCGCCGCGGCAAGCAGCACTCCCGCCAGACTGCGGTACTTCATGCTTCCCTCACTTGCTTGCAATGGTCGACGCGTGGCCCGGATCCCGCCTCCGGCGCGCTTCGCCGCGGCGGATTCCGCCCGGGATGGCCCGGAGCCGGACCCGCCTCCGACGCTAAACCCGTGCCGCCGTGCCAGTTGCATCCAGAGCGTCCGGCGGCGGGGCTGAATGGTGAAGGAGACACGCGAGGGGGCGGGCCACCCTCGCGCCGCCGCCCGCGTGAGATTCCATGTGAGCGAGGCCGCCGTGGTGATAAGCTGAACCTGGAGGAAGTCACTCAACCAGGAGGAGCTTATGGGAACCACGACGGCCTCGGGAACCGCGGCGGGCGGGGACACGCTGGTGCTGGCGATCGGCTTCGAGCTTGGCGCCACGGAGTGGAAGATGGCGTTCAGCCCTGCGCTGGGGCAACCACCGCGTCATCGGACGGTGGCGGCGGGCGAGATGGAAGCGGTGAAGAAGGAGATCGCGGCGGCGAAGGCGCGCTTCAAGCTGTCGGCGGACGTGCGGGTGGTGAGCTGCTACGAGGCGGGACGGGATGGGTTCTGGATCCACCGGGCGCTGGAGCTGCTCGGAGTGAAGAACCAGGTGGTGGACTCGGCCGCGATCGAGGTGAGCCGGCGGTCGAGGCGGGCGAAGACGGACCGGCTGGACGCGGAGAAGCTGGTGAACCAGCTGCTGCGGTACGTGTCGGGAGACCGGCGGGCGTTCCGGGTGGTGCGGGTTCCGACGGAAGAGGAAGAGGACCGCCGCCACCTGCACCGGGCGCTGAAGACAGCCAAGGGCGCGCGCACGGCGGTGACGAACCGGATCAAGGGGCTGCTGGCCACGGTGGGCGTGCGGCTGAAGGAAATCGTGGAGCTGCCGCGGGTGCTGGAGCGGCTGCGGCTGTGGAACGGGAAGGAGCTGCCACGGTGGCTCAAGGCGCGGGTGGAGCAGGACTGGCAGGAGCGGGAGCAGCTGCAGCGGCGGATCGCCGAACTGGAGAAGCAGCGGCGGGAGCTGCTGCGCAACGGGAAGGACAGCGGCTCGGAGTGCGCGCGCAAGCTCATTCAGCTGCGGGGGATGGGACCGAACGCATCGTGGCTGTACTCACTCGAGTTCTTCGCCTGGCGGGGGTTCAAGAACCGGAGGCAGATCGGCGGTCTGGCGGGGCTGACCCCGACGCCGTACCAGAGCGGGGCGGACCGGCGGGAGCAGGGGATCTGCAAGGCGGGAAACCGGTGGATGCGCTCGGTCGCGATCGAGATCGCCTGGGGATGGCTGCGGTACCAGCCGGACAGTGATCTGAGCCGATGGTACCAGGAGCGATACGGCCACGGCAGCCCGCGGCTGCGGAAGATCGGGATCGTGGCGCTGGCGCGGAAGCTCCTGATCGAGCTGTGGAAGTACCTGCAGACCGGGACGCCGCCGGCGGGCGCGGTGCTGAAGACGCGGCCGCGGCAGCAGACGGTGTAGCCCGGCAACCGAGGGACGTGTAGCACAAGGCACCGCACGAGCGGGTGCGAGGGCCCGGAGCAATCCCGGGGCGGCTTGGCTGTCCGAGCGTGAGATGGGGTCCCTCGCCCCGTGCTTCCCAGACTCGCCTTGCGGCGAATAGAGAATGTGGTGACCGGCCCTGGGCCGGCACGGATAGAAGGTGGACCGCGGGGGGAGTGGAGTCCCCCCGGGCGCCCGAGGGGAAGCGGCCCGCAGTGCGGCGGTGCCATTGAATCGCAGTGGGGCAGAAAGACGCACAACTGCCCCTGAGGCGGGTTTTGCCCTCCTCCAGGCCCTTGACACCGGCGCGTGCTCATAGAAGGGATGCGCGCCCGGAGGGCCGGGA